>CAZDXU010000021.1:0-1642 GCA_964509585.1 uncultured Actinomycetota bacterium
TGCTAAGATTTCAATTTGTGATTTTTATTACCAGTTTTGGTTTTATATCAAGGAGGCCAAGATTTACGCGATAATTACAACTGGCGGAAAACAGTATAAGGTCGAGGAGAAGAAAAATATAATAGTTGACAGGATAGAAGGCAAAAAGGGCGACAAGGTCACCCTTGATGAGGTAAACCTGTTCAGTGATCAGGGAAAAGTCACGATCGGTTCTCCAACTATTAAGGATATTACAGTCGAAGCTACCATAAAAGAGCAGATAAAGGGCGACAAGGTAGTAGCATATAAGTATAAAGCCAAGAAAAGATATCACCGGAAAGTGGGACACAGGCAGCTGCTTACCATACTGCATCCCACCAGCATAAAAACCGGCAAATAGGAGTGCATGATGTCAAGTAAAAAAGGTGTTGGAAGTACCAGGAACGGCCGGGACAGCAATCCTAAATACCTGGGAGTCAAGAAATCCGGAGGCCAGATGGTCACTGCCGGAAATATAATCATAAGACAGAGGGGGACCAGGTTCCATCCCGGGATCAATGTCGGCATGGGAAGGGATCATACCCTGTTTGCCAGGGCGGATGGCAGGGTAGAGTTCATAAAGAACAGCAAAAAGGGCAAAGTAGTCAACGTGGTCTCATAGGGCCTCGCTTTAGATAGTTGTCCGGCGGTAGTGGTTTCTGCCTTTTTTAATGACAGGTCTTCATATCAGGCTTAAAGCTATAGCATTTACTTATCAATCCATTTGCAGCGGGGTGTTTTTTCTATTATGCAGAGAATAAGGGGAAACAGGATCCTTATATATGCTTTTTTCCAGATACTTATACTGGCTTCTGCCAGGAGTATCATAGCCCCGCTTATCCCCCTCATATCCGGTGAGCTGGGCGTGGGGCTGGATTATATGGGTTCTGCCATAGCCCTCAGCATATTCGCCCTGTTCTTTGTCTCACTTACCACGGGAAACCTGATAGAGATAATGGGACTGAAAAAAGTACTCTTCATGGGCCTCGCCATAAATTTTGCCGGCTCGATAATGCTTTTTTTCTCACATACTTTCCCCATGTTCATAATCGCCTATTTCCTTATGGAGATGGGAGTGGGAATGCTCATAATAGGCAACCTTTCCATTGTGGGTATATTTTATTCCCGGACCAGGACTTCCAGCCTGATAAAGATAAATTACGGAAATACCACTGCCTTTATAATAGCGCCTCTTCTGGTGAGCCTGCTGCTGTTTATAGATATAAACTGGAGGTACTACTATATTATACACCCGCTGCTGTTGGCTATCCTTGCCATTATCCTGTGGAGGATGGATGTACCCCGGCTGGTAAGGGTCGAGACCAGCCTCAGGAAGCTTTTCAGGGCCAATAAATGGATAGTATCCAATCCGGCTTTTATCCTTTGCGGCATCATAATACTTTTTTTCGTCTCGGTCATGAATACTTTTTATGTCTGGTTCACTTCATATTTTACCAGTATCAATATCGGGATAGGCACCAGCTCCATTTTCCTTTCCATATATGGTGTAGCCATCTTCCTGGGTATGGTGGTAAGGAACGAGCTTATAAAGCATTTCAAGAAAAAAAAGATACTGCTTTTCAGTTTTAGCATATCTATATTCCTGCTGTCAGGAGTGCTTCTC
>CAZDXU010000022.1:0-2023 GCA_964509585.1 uncultured Actinomycetota bacterium
CCTGGAGATAAGCTCTGCCACCATAAGGAAAGAGATGAGCGAGCTGGAAGAAATGGGTTATCTTACCCATCCGCATACCTCAGCCGGCAGGATACCTACCGACAGGGGATACCGTTTTTATGTGGACAGGATAACCGGGCAAGGCAGAAGCCCGCTGGTGCCCGGAAAGGAAGAACTGCCTGATATCAGGACAATCATAAACAAGGGTATGGAAATAGAGAATATACTTAAGCAGTCAGTGGAGATGCTGGCCAGGATAACCAATTATCTATCCATGATCGTGGCCCCCAGCATATACCAGAGCCGGTTCAAACACCTGGAGCTTTTAAATTTTGAGGAAGATGACTATCTCATGGTCCTTATAACCGATACCGGGAGGGTCTATAAGAGGAGCTTTGTAATGGAGGGCAGCTATAATGACCTTGACCTCCAGGGTGCAGCCGGGGTCCTTAATTCAAAGCTCAGGGATAAAAGTTTTGCTGACCTGGCTTCCCTGGAGACCAGGGAGCTCAGTTCGGATACCCGACTGGTCCTTCTGATAAACAGGATCCTGGAGATGATAAGGGAATGTATGGAGGAAAGCCTTCAATATAACCGGGTATTTGTCCACGGCACTTCAGTGATCCTGCAGCAGCCCGAGTTCATAGACATAGAGAATATCCACCAGATCATAAACTTTGTAGAAAATGAGTATCAGCTGATGAAGATACTCATGGATTTTGCCGATGACAGGAGGTTTATGGTAAAAATAGGGGCAGAACTTTTCAGCCCGGGTACGGATAAACTCAGCCTTATTGCTTCAAAATACAGCATAAAGGATAATGCTTCCGGGACCATCGGCATACTGGGCCCAAAACGAATGGATTATCCCAGGGTCATAAATATCCTGGATCTTTTCAGGAAAAACCTGTCCCATGTCTTTGATCCTGGATCCGGATCAGGGAACCAGGCATAAGGAAGCCGTCCGGATAGCTGGAAAAAATCTACAAAATGGGTTATCATTTGTGCGCTTAAAATATAAACAGTAAAAGATTTAGGGTGGATCTAGTTGGCACACACAAAAAGAGATTATTATGAGGTCCTGGGGGTTTCCAGGACATGCAGCATAACCGATATAAAAAAGGCCTACAGGACGCTGGCCCGGCAGTACCATCCCGACGTGAATAACGGCAATCCTGAATCAGCGGAAAAGTTCAAGGAGATATCTGAAGCCTATGCCGTACTGTCCGATGACGGGAAAAGGGACCAGTATGACCGCTATGGTTTCTCAAACAACCTTATAAACGGGGCTGATTTCGGGGATATATTCTCGGAATTCGGTTTCGGGGATATATTCAGTTCTTTCTTTGGCTCCGGATTCGGAGGAGGATTCGGCCGCTCCAGGGCAAGGGCCAGGAGCAAGGGTTCGGATATCGAGATACAGACTGCAGTAACTTTCAGGGAATCCGCTTTTGGCATAAAGAAGGAAATAGAATATGAGGTAGATGATGTATGCCTGGATTGCGATGGAAGCGGTGCCGGCCCCGGAAGCAGCGTCGAGACCTGCCCGCAGTGCGGGGGCTCGGGACAGGTAAGGACCACCAGGCAGACATTTATAGGGAATGTGGTAACATCCGCTGTCTGTGACCGCTGTGATGGTTCGGGCAGGATAATAAAAGAACCGTGCAGAAAATGCGATGGAAAAGGATACCAGAAGATCAAGAAGAAGATAAAAGTAGATATCCCGGCAGGAATACATGACGGCGACAGGATGAGGGTGACTGGCAGGGGCAACTCCCTGGGTTCAGGCTCCATAGCAGGCGACCTGTATATAACAGTCAATGTGGAAAAGCATCCCGAGTTTAAGAGAAAAGATGACCATGTGATGGCAGAGCTCAGGATATCATTTGCCCAGGCCGCACTGGGGCTTACCACGGAAGCGGACACCCTGGACGGTCCTGAAAAAATAAAAGTAAAACCGGGCACCCAGCCGGGGACAAAAATAATACTGAGATCCAGGGGATTCGTACAGCTGAACGGCTAC
>CAZDXU010000023.1:0-2023 GCA_964509585.1 uncultured Actinomycetota bacterium
CCTGGAGATAAGCTCTGCCACCATAAGGAAAGAGATGAGCGAGCTGGAAGAAATGGGTTATCTTACCCATCCGCATACCTCAGCCGGCAGGATACCTACAGACCGGGGATACCGTTTCTATGTGGACATGATAACCAGGGAAGGCAGAAGCCCGCTGGTACCCGGAAAAGAAAAACTTCCTGATATCAGGACAGTCATAAACAAGGGCATGGAAATAGAGAATATACTTAAGCAGTCAGTGGAAATGCTGGCCAGGATAACCAATTACCTCTCCATGATAGTGGCGCCCAGCATATACCAGAGCCGGTTCAAGCACCTGGAGCTTTTAAATTTTGAGGAAGATGACTATCTCATGGTCCTTATAACCGATACCGGGAGGGTCTATAAGAGAAACTTCATCATGGAGGGCAGCTATAATGACCTCGACCTCCAGGGTGCGGCCGGGGTCCTTAATTCAAAGCTCAGGGATAAAAGTTTTTCTGACCTGGCCTCCCTGGACATCAAGGAACTCAGTTCAGATACCCGCCTGGTCCTTCTGATAAACAGGATCCTGGAGATGATAAGGGAATGTATGGAGGAAAGCCTTCAATATAACCGGGTATTTGTCCACGGTACTTCAGTGATCCTGCAGCAGCCTGAGTTCATAGACATAGAGAATATCCACCAGATCATAAACTTTGTGGAAAATGAGTATCAGCTGATGAAAATACTTATGGATTTTGCTGATGACAGAAGGTTTATGGTAAAAATAGGGGCAGAACTTTTCAGCCCGGGTACGGATAAACTCAGTCTTATTGCTTCAAAATACAGCATAAAGGACAATGCTTCCGGCACTATCGGCATACTGGGCCCAAAACGCATGGATTATTCCAGGGTCATAAATATCCTGGATCTTTTCAAGAAGAACCTCTCCCATGTTTTTGATCCGGGATCCGGACCCGGGGACCAGGCATAGGGAAGCCGTCCGGACAGCTGGAAAAAATCTATGAAATGGGTTATTATTTGTGCGCTTAAAATATAAACAGGAAAAGATATAGGGTGAATTTAGTTGGCACAGACAAAAAGAGATTATTATGAGGTCCTGGGGATCTCCAGGACATGCAGTATAACCGAGATAAAAAAGGCCTACAGGACACTGGCCCGGCAGTACCATCCCGACGTGAATAACGGCAATCCTGAATCAGCGGAAAAGTTCAAGGAGATTTCTGAAGCCTATGCCGTGCTGTCTGATGATGGGAAAAGGGACCAGTATGACCGCTATGGTTTCTCAAACAACCTTATAAATGAAGCTGATTTCGGGGATATCTTTTCGGAATTCGGTTTCGGGGATATCTTCAGTTCTTTCTTTGGCTCCGGATTTGGAGGAGGATCCGGCCGATCCAGGGCAAGGGCCAGGAGCAAGGGTTCGGATATCGAGATACGGACTGAAGTAAGCTTCAGGGAATCCGCTTTTGGCATAAAGAAGGAAATAGAATATGAGGTAGATGATGTATGCCTGGATTGCGACGGAAGCGGTGCCGGCCCCGGAAGCAGCGTCGAGACCTGCTCGCAGTGCGGCGGTTCGGGGCAGGTAAGGACCACCAGGCAGACATTTATCGGGAATGTGATAACATCCGCTATCTGTGACCGCTGTAACGGTTCGGGCAGGACAATAAAAGAACCTTGCAGAAAATGCAATGGAAGGGGATACCGAAAAATAAAGAAGAAGATAAAAGTCGATATCCCGGCAGGAATACACGACGGCGACCGGATGAGGGTGACCGGCAGGGGCAACTCCCTGGGTTCAGGCTCCATAGCCGGCGACCTTTATATAACAGTCAATGTGGAAAAGCATCCCCAGTTTACCAGAAAAGACGATGATGTGACGGCAGAGCTCAGGATATCATTTGCCCAGGCGGCACTGGGGCTTTCTACAGAAGCGGATACCCTGGACGGTCCTGAAAAAATAAAAGTAAAACCGGGCACCCAGCCGGGGACAAAAATAATACTGAGATCCAGGGGATTCGTACAGCTGAACGGCTAC
>CAZDXU010000024.1:0-2337 GCA_964509585.1 uncultured Actinomycetota bacterium
CTCCATGATATAGGAAAACTCTCTATTCCTGACAGCATAATGCTTAAGAAAGGCAAGCTTGATCCCCAGGAATGGGAAATAATGAAAAGCCACGTGGAAACGGGCTACAGGATAGCCGGGTCTTCGCTGGAGCTGGGGTCCATCGCCCAGGCAATACTGGCGCATCATGAATGGTATGACGGCACCGGTTATCCGCAGGGACTGAAAGGTGAAGAAATACCTTTTTCCTCAAGGATCATTTCGGTTGTTGATTCATACGATGCCATGACAAGCAACAGGCCCTACCGGAAGGCGATGGACAGGAAAGAAGCAATAAACGAATTAAAAAAGTTTTCAGGAAAGCAGTTCGACCCCAAAGTTGTGGACGCCTTCCTTAAGATGCTGGAAATGGAAAACAAGCAAAAGAAAATGTAATAATAAAAATGTAAAACCGGATACAGTTATAATATAAAAAAGAAGGAGCCCGCTATGGATAATCCTGGAAAAAAGGCAGGGGAGTATATAAAGGCAAACATGGAGATGCTTTTGGGCGATATGATGGATGAGCATTCCCGGATTTGCAAGGGGCAAAAAAAGGACTTTGATAAAAAAGATGCTCCCATGTATCTAAGCGGCATGCGTTATCATATGTCGTACCTTTCGGAAAGCCTTCTATTCTCTACGCCGGAACTTTTTTTGAGTGCCGTTGGCTGGGGGAAGATATATCTGCCTTCAATAAATATTCCCGAAGATCGTGTTGTCACGGTATTAGTCTCGATAAGAAAGGTGCTGGAAAGGAAAATGCCGGACAGGCTTAAGGAACCTGCACTGAGTTACCTGGACGAAGGGCTGAATAAGTTCAGCAGTCTTTCAGAAAGCATTGGCAGCTTCCTGGATGAAGACGGCAGCCTGTATGACGAAAGCAGGAGATACCTTGAGCTTCTCCTTGACAATAAAAGGATGGAAGCCGGAAAGCTGGTCATGGACCTGGCCAGGAAGGGTACAGATATACAGGATATATATCTTCAGATCTTCCAGAACACACAGTATGAACTGGGGAGGCTCTGGCAGACCGGGATTATTTCAGTAGCACAGGAACATTACTGCACTGCGTCCACGCAGCTTGTGATGTCTCAGCTATACCCGTATATTTTTAAGGCTGAAAGGACCGAAAATATATTTATAGGGGCCTGTGTGTCCGGTGAGCTTCACGAGATAGGCATAAGGATGCTCTCAGATATGCTTGAACTAAAGGGTTGGGACACTTACTACCTGGGGGCCAATATGCCGGTAGACAGCATAGTAAAGACTATAATTGAAAGAAAGGCAAAGATTGTCGGGCTTTCTGCAACCATGACATTTCATATCAGTAAGATCGAAGACCAGATAAGAGCAATAAGAGGAGATAAGAGGTGCAGGGATGTAAAGATCCTGACAGGAGGCTATGTGTTTAAGCTGTCAGACGGCCTGTGGGAAAAGGTGGGCGCAGACGGATATGGGGAGGACCTGGAAGATTCACTTGCCAGGATAGAAGATATACTGGTCTGATGATCCTGCTGCCAGCCGCCGTGAAGTGATCCCGGGTGGTTGGATAACTTATATTCAAATAAGAAGAAAAAAGGGCTGCAATATGGTTGATATGGTAAAATCTTTAATATTATCCTGTGACATTTCAGGGACCATAAGAGAAGTTTTGTGCAACAGGTTCCCGGAAGAAGGGGAAGGCCTTGCCGGAAAGAAACTTTCCCAAATAATCGAGCAGGGGAGCGTGTCCAGGGTCCAGGTATTCCTTGATTCAGTCAGGATCAATAAAAGTATATTTAATTTTGAGATGAATACCTGGCTGGAGGGAAAAATAACCCCCCTTTCCTTTGGCGGTATAAGGTATGATGACAGGCTGATAATAATAGCAACAAATGAGAAGACAGTCCTTAATGACCTTTTTGAAAAAATGGCAGCGGTTAACAATGAACAGGCAAACAGGCTAAGGCAAATATCAAAGGAGGCGGTAAAGGCCGGAAGGCTGCCAGGTTCAGGGACAACGGATGATATGCTGGACCAGGTTTCCAGGCTGAATAATGAGCTTGTCAATATGCAGAGAGAGCTGTCCGGGAAAAACAGTGAATTATCGATGCTTAATGAGAAATTAAGGGAGAAAAGCATAAAAGACCTTCTGACAGGACTATATAACAGGAGGTATTTTTACGAAAAGGTAAAGGAAGAATTTGTAAGGGCTCAAAGGCTGGATTACAGCATCGTTCTTGCTTCAATGGATATTGATAACTTTAAGTCAGTAAACGATAATCACGGCCATGAGGCAGGAGACAAACTGCTTATAGAGTTTTCAGAGATATTGAG
>CAZDXU010000025.1:0-13483 GCA_964509585.1 uncultured Actinomycetota bacterium
CTGGCCGCAGTCTATAAGGGCTGCAACCACATCCATTCCGTAATTTTCCTTTATCCAGTTTATGGATATTGACGTATCCAGTCCTCCTGAATATGCCAGGATTACTTTGTCCTTCATATTGTCCATGCCTTTCTCATTGCTTATTCGATTATTGCTGTTCCATCAATTCCCGTATCCTGCCCGCTGCCCCGCTGTCGGAGGCAATGCATATAATAGTGTCATCGCCTGCCACCGTGCCCAGTATTTCCACAAAATTCATTCCGTCAATTACCGCAGCCGTTCCCTGGGCTTCTCCCGGATAAGTCCTTATCACCAGTATGTTTTCCGCTCTGGCCACTGATGTTACGCTGTCAGCAAATTTTGATCTGAACTTATCCATATCAAAGATATTTTCCCGGGAAAACCTGCCGTCCACTGAATAGAATTCCTGCTGTTTATGATCCCTTGCCTTTGTCAGCCTTAATTCATGCATATCCCTGGATATGGTAGACTGCGCTACTGCATGACCCTTCTGTTTGAGATGACTGACAAGCTCTTCCTGGGAAGATATCCTGTTTTTTTCTATTATCTCTTTTATAAGCTTTAACCTCTGCCTCTTATTCAAACCATACCTGCCTGTCACTGTTCATATATATAGGCAAGCAGCGCTTTCTGGGCATAAAGCCTGTTCTCCGCCTGTGTAAAAACTATGGAACTGTCCCCATCCATTACTTCAGCTGCTATCTCCTCTCCCCTGTGGGCAGGAAGGCAGTGCATCACTTTTACCCCGTCTTTTGCTGCCCCCAGCAGCTCACTGTTTACCTGGTAGGGTTTTAGTCTTTTTATTTTACCGCTCGTGTCTTTGTCTCCCATGCTTATCCATACATCAGTATAGATTATATCTGCATCTTTTACTGCTTTTACTGGGTCTTCCACAACCTCAACAGCTGCTCCCGGAAGACTGCTGCAGTAATCAAGTATTTCCCTGTCAGGACCATAGTCTCCCGGGCTGCAGACAGTTATTCCTATCCCCAGTTTTGACATGCCTATCATCAGGCTATTGGTTACATTATTGCTGTCTCCTATATAGGTAAACCTTAGGTCTTTGTCCAGTATGCCCAGTTCACTGACAGTAAAAAGGTCTGCCAGCGCCTGGCAGGGATGATATCTGTCAGTAAGCCCGTTTATGACAGGTATGCCGGCATTCCTGGAAAATATCTCCAGGGTTTCCTGTTCATAAGTCCTTATTACAACACCATCAATATATCCGGAGAATATCCTTGCCGTATCGCTGTAATTTTCTCCCCTTGACAGCTGCAGGCTGCTGGCATCCAGATACAGGGTATTTCCCCCCATCTGGTTAATGCCGGCTTCAAATGAAAGCCTGGTACGGGTAGAATGCTTGTTAAAAAGCAATGCTATGCTCTTGCCGGAAAGAAGCCCCCTGCATATTCCCGGATCTGCCTTGATCCTTCCCGCAGAAGCTATTATATCCCTTATCATCTCCCGGTCATGGTCTTTTAGGGTAAGCAGGTCTATTTTTTCTTTTTTATCCATTTAGATCTCCCCTATTTTTTTATTAAGCCATTTAAGCAGGTGATCTATATTCTTCTTTTTTATGATAAGAGGGGGCAGGAACCTTAATATATGGTCTGATACCCGGTTAAGTACCAGGCCGTCACTTAAGCCGTCCTCCACTATTTTTGCTGCTGCCGGTTTATTCAGTTCCATTGCCGCCATAAGTCCCAGTCCCCGCGCCTGGCTGATAATACTGTATTTGCCTTCAAGCTTCCTTAGTCCCAACATCAGGTGCCTGCCCAATTCTGCTGCCCTGCCGGCAAGGTCATTATCCTTTATATAATCGATAACAGCTATACCGGCGGCGCATGATGCGGCATTGCCCCCGAAAGTGGAGCCGTGCATGCCGGGAGCAAAAGCGCTGCTTATGCTTTCAGTGGATACTATGGCTCCTATGGGCATACCGCCTCCCAGGCTTTTAGCCAAAACCAGTATGTCCGGCTTTATATCATAATTCTCATAGGCAAACATCTTCCCTGTCCTGGCAAAACCGGTCTGTACTTCATCAAGTATGAGGACAATGTCATTCTCACTGCATAACTGCCGCAATTGCCTCATAAACTGTTTTTCTGCAGGATATACACCGCTTTCACCCTGGACCGGTTCCAGCATGACGGCACAGGTCCTGCTGCTTACCAGGGCCCGCACCGAATCAATATCATTTAATTCTGCATATGAAAAACCTTCAAGCAGAGGCTGGAACATCTTCTGCTTTTTGGGCTGGGCCGTAGCAGAAAGCGCCCCCATGGTCCTTCCGTGGAAAGACCGCTTGAAAGTGATCACCTCATACCTGCCGGTACCGTATTTATCCTCAGAATATTTCCTGGCCAGCTTAAGAGCAGCCTCGATAGACTCGGTCCCGCTATTGGCAAAGAATACCTTCTGGCCGAATCCGGTTACCTCGCATATTTTCCTGGCCAGTTCTATCTGGGGAATATTATAGTAGACATTGGAAGGCTGTATGATCCGGGCAGCCTGTTTCTGTATTGCTTTTACTACATCCTTATTGCTGTGCCCTACATTCAGGCAGCCGTATCCGGCAATGAAATCAAGGTATTTTTTGCCCTCGATATCCCACAGGTACTGCATGCTTGCCCTTTCGAATATGACTGGAAGCCTGCTATATGTTTTCATCAGGTATTTGCTGCCCCGGTTATATCCTGCATTATTATCAATACTTTCCATGCTCATACCTACACTTTCTTCCTGGTTATCATTGTCCCTATGCCCTTGTCCGTAAATACCTCTACCAGTATGGAATGTTTCCTGGTACCGTTTAATATATGTGTCCTTCCCACCCCGGCTTCCAGGGCATCCATACAGGCCCTTACCTTGGGTATCATGCCGGAATTTATCTTACCGTTTTCGATCATGCTGACGCACTGTTTAAAAGTCAGCCTGGATATAAGCCTGGTGCCGTTATCATGGCTATCAATGATCCCGTCTACATCAGTAAGCATTATCATCTTTTCCGCCTGAAGCGCTGCTGCTATGCCGGAAGCACAGGAATCAGCATTTATATTATATATCTTCTCCTTATCATCCACACCAAGTGTGGCTATAACCGGAATATAACTGTTTGCCAGTATATCATCCAGGAATTTTACGTTTATATCCTCTATCTCACCTACGAAACCAAGGTCGATCTCCCTGCCGTTTTTCAGGTATTTCTTCTTTTTGCATTTTATGAATGAGGCATCATTTCCCGACACTCCCACGGCTATATTCCCGTGGCCGTTTAAAAATGATACCAGGCGGGAGTTTATGCTTCCTATAAGGACCATCTTGACGATATCCATAACTTCATCCGTTGTCACCCTGAGTCCATCTACAAACTCAGCTTTTATGCCTCTTTCCTTCATAAGACAGGTTATCTGCTTTCCTCCGCCATGCACCAGCACTACTTTGATCCCCACATATTTCATCAGCACCAGGTCATCCAGCACGCTTTTTAATATATTTTCATCCTCCATCATACTGCCGCCTATCTTTACCACCACTATTTTTTGGAAATACTGCTTTATATATGGAAGCGACTCCAGCAGTATCCCTGCTTTCTGGAGGTAGGCGCTGTTTATATCTTCTTCATCTTTTTCGTAATATTTCACATTTTTGCTGTCTTCTGTCATCTCTAACTCCAGTAAATCAATTATGATAAAGGGCATTTATCTTTATATAATCAAAAGAAAGGTCTGAGGTCCATACAGTCCAGCTGCCTTTTCCATTCCTGAGGTCTATGGATATTTTTATATGATGCGGTTTCAACAGTTCTTTTGCCGCCTTTTTTTCCACATCAAGACCGGTCCCGTTTTTTACTATCATCCTGCCGCCAACAAATATGTCGACTTCATCAGGATCCAGGTCACATCCCGATGCGCCCAGGGCTGCATTTATCCTGCCCCAGTTAAGGTCCTGTCCGAACATAGCCGTCTTAAACAGGTTTGAATCAGCTATTGTCATAGCCGCCTTGCCTGCCTCGGTATCATCTCTTGCCCCCGATACTGTTATCTCGATAAATTTGGTGGCGCCTTCGCCATCCATGACTATTTTTTTTGCCAGCTCCTGCATCACAAAAGAGACAGCTTCTGCAAATCCTTTATAATGGATGCTTTCCTCTTCGATACTTGATCCGCTTATGCCGTTTGCCATCAAAAAGACAGAATCATTAGTGCTCTGGCATCCATCTACGCTTATGCTGTTAAAGCTGGTCTTATTTGCCTGTTTCAGGATACTGTCCAGGGTATTCCTCTCTACTTTTGCATCTGTGCCTATAAAGGCAAGCATGGTAGCCATATCGGGCTTTATCATGCCTGAACCTTTAGCCATGCCGCCGATGATGATTTTCCTGCCCTTATCTGCAGCCAGTTCTACGGCAATTTTTTTCTCTGCCAGGTCGGTTGTCATAATAGCCCTGGCGGCTTCATCCCCCCCGTCATCAGACATAGCCGAGGCGGATCTTTTTATTCCTGACTCCAGTTTTTCCATGGGAAGCTGTTTGCCGATTACCCCGGTAGATGCCACCAGTACCTGCCCGATGCCAATACCAAGGACATCGGCAGTTATCTGCTGCATGTGCCTGGCATTTTTCAAACCCTGCTCCCCGGTACACGCATTTGCTATGCCGCTGTTTACAGTAACTGCTTTTATATTATTATTATTGTCCAATAATTCTATGTCTATTACTACCGGTGCAGCCCTGAAACTGTTAGTGGTAAAAACACCGCTGCAAACTGCTCCTGAAGGAATATTAATAATGCAAATATCCGGTTTCCCTGAATTCTTTAGGCCACAATGTGCGGTGCCTGCTGAAAAACCGGGAACTGATGTTATATTTCCATCCTCTATTATTTTAAATGCCATATCTTTTCACCTGTAAGCCATTTCCCTAATTGGATATACCGTTTAATTCCAGCCCTTCCTGTTCCTCCAGGCCCAATGCCAGGTTCATATTCTGTACTGCCTGTCCTGCCGCACCTTTTACCAGGTTGTCAAGAGTGCTGAATATCTTTAATGTCCCAGTCCTGCTGTCGTATGCAGTCCCGATCATGCACAGATTGGTACCTACTGTATCTTTCATCCCTGGAATATTTTTTCCCATATACCTGACAAATCTACTACTGCTATAATACTTTTCATACAGGTTTTCCAGGCTATCCTGAAGGTCTTTCCTGCTATCATGTCTTATCCTGCAGTATATGGTAGAGAATATCCCCCTGCTTACCGGCAGAAGATGGGGAGTAAAATCCAATTGGGGCCTGTATCCGGCCAGTTTTTCTATTTCCTGCTCCATCTCGCCTATGTGCCTGTGCCCCGTGGGACTGTAGGCATAAAAATTACCCTCCAGGCTGCCGAATAGATACATCTCCTTAAGTTTCCTGCCGGCGCCGCTTACCCCGGATTTGGAGTCTATAATAATGCTGTCCACCTTGAAGCTGCTATTCAGAAGCGGTGCCAGTCCCAGCAGTATGGAAGTAGGATAACAGCCCGGATTGGCTATATGCCTGCTTTTTTTGATCTCTTCACTGTTTATCTCCGGCAGCCCGTAGGTAAAATCCTTCAGCATTTCCGGAAGCATATGCCTGGTCCCATACCATTTTTCATAATCCCCGGGGTCTTTTATCCTGAAATCGGAACCTATATCTATTATCATAGTTTTTTGCAGCCTGCCTATCTTCTCGACATACTCCATTGACCTATGGGGCGGCAGGCAGAGGAATAATACATCCATGTCTGCATGGCCTGCAGTATCTGGACCGGCTGTAAACATCAGGCCGCTATATTTTTCCCCTTTAAAAGCCGGATATAATTCGCTTATCTTTTTTCCTTCCCGGCTGCGTGAGGTTATAAAACATATATTACTGTATTTGTGGCGTCCCAGTATCTTCAATAGTTCCATGCCGGTATAGCCTGAACCCCCTATTATCCCTATGTCTATTATCTTTTCCATCAGCACTCCTATATAAAATAATTGCATATTATACATAATAAAAGAATATTATGCAATATATTCTTGCTATTATTTTCGGATAAAAGTATTATTCAAGCAGGTCAGCCGGCAGTTCCAGCACTACCGGACAATGATCAGATCCCACTATATCATCCATAATAAAGGCTCCGGATATGCGGCCGTTGATATCCCCGGATACGAAGAAATAATCAAGCCGCCAGCCTACATTCCTATCCCGGGCCCCTGTCTTATAGTCCCACCACGTATATCTTCCCGCACTCCGGTCAAATTCCCTGAATATATCAATATACCCTGAATCTATTACCCGGTCTATCCATGCCCTTTCCACCGGTAGAAACCCGGTATTGTCCTTATTTGCATGGGGGCGGGCAAGGTCTATCTCCCTGTGGGCAGTATTGACATCACCACAGAATATTATGCTGAGTCCGGACTGCCTGTATCCTTCTATGATCTCCAGGAAATGCTGGTAAAAATCGAGCTTATAGTCCAGCCTTTCCGCAGAAGCGCCGCCATTGGGAAAATATACATTTAGAAGCATGGTATTGCCTAAAATGAGACCTGCCAGCCTGCCTTCGTCATCAAACCTTTTAATGCCGGTATTGAATATCTTCTGTGCCGGCCTGATCCGGCTGTATATGCATACGCCGCTATAACCCTTCCTGACCGGACATGAGAAATAACTGTTAAAACCGCTGATCTCCAGCAGGTCGCTGGGAAGCTGTTCCTCCCTGGCTTTTGTCTCCTGGAAGCAGTAGATGTCGGCATCCGCTTCTTTCATGAATTCGAGAAGCCCCTTCCTGTATGCTGCCCTTATGCCGTTTACATTCCAGGATATTATCCTGATGATCTTTTCTTTATCCGCTTCCATAAAGGATATACTATAGCAGTTAGCGCAGATAGGGCAAGGTATATATAAAGCAGGATATTGCCGTATTTTGCATAAAAAGTCTTTTCCGGCATCATATATACGGTGCCGTATAACACACCTTTTTCCATAAGATCCATTTTTCTTACATAATTTCCTGCAGGTGATATGATGGCCGAAAAACCGGTATTGGCGCAGTGCACCACATAACAGCCGTTCTCGATAGCCCTGGTCTTGGAAAATATCAGGTGATGCCAGGGGGCTATGCTGTCATTAAGACTGGAATCATCGGAAGACACGATTATCACTTCGGCACCATTTCTCCTGAACTTTCCTGATATATAAGGCAGGGTCGATTCATAGCATATGCTGAAACCAAGGAGGTCTCTCTGCTTAAACAATACAGGCTGGCTGCTGTTACCCGGCTGTATATCTACAACAGAAAAGTCCAGGAACTTCAGAAAGCCCAGAATATGGGGGTAAGGCATATACTGGCTGAACGGCACCGGGTGTATCTCATCATATCTTCCCCTCTCTTTCATGCTATTGTCATATAATATAAGGGAGTTTGTCCATACTTCTCCGCTCGAGTCATGATCATACTGGCCCACAAGCATCCATAAGCCGCTGCTGGCTGCAGCTTCCCCGGCCCAGTTAAAGAATTCCAGGTTTTCTTCACTGGTCCCCCACAGGACGCTTTCCGGAAATACCACAAGTTCTGTACCCGGCCTGAAATGACTGCTCCCGCTATATGGTTCAGGGATTGCCTCATAACCCTTATTCCTGAATTTGGTGCCAAAAAGGACCTTTGGCTGTACGGCCGCCACCTCTATGCTTCGCCTGTCCTGCAAAGCAATATTCCTGTCAAGGGTCTGATTCATACTGTTTATGCCATACGCCGATACCAGGATAAGGAGTGAGATGCTTATAGCCATATACTTCAGTTTTATTTTTTGCCCTGGATTAAGAGCCCTTATAGTCTCATACAGCGACATATTGAACAAAAGGATCAAAAAACTTATTCCGTATATGCCTGTAAACCTTGAAAGGTGCATCAGGGGGAGGAAACTGTGCTGGGAATATCCAAGTATGCCAATGGTAAATGCCAGGAAAGTCTGTGATCTTGCAAATTCTATCAATAGCCAGGCTGCGGGGATAAGCAGCAGCCTTATATATGGATTGTCTATCCGGTTCAGGATGAAATAGGCTGCTATCCCGAATACGATAATATACAGGCTGAGCCCCGCCACTATCATAGGCCAGGTATACTTAATATAAAGCTCTGCCAGCCAGTATGTCATTCCGGCAAAAAAGCCGGCTCCTAATATAAAACTGTAAAGAAGCGTCCTTTTGAGGCTGACCCCGGTTAGGGCAAATAAATAGGGCATAAGGGAAAACCAGGTAAAAAAGCCCAGTTCCTTGAAGCTAAGGAACAAAAAACCTGCCGATAGGACGGTTAGAAATATCCTCTGGTAATTTTTTAGGCCCTGTTCTTCTTTTGCCACCATACAGCTCAGGTTTCTAGATAATATTTAGTGCGATTATACAGGATTAAAAGCCTGGATTGAATAAGTATTCTGCACTTTAATATTATTTTAAGAAGTCTTTGAGCCTCTCGCTCCTGGAAGGATGCCTTAGCTTGTCAAGAGCAATATTCTCTATCTGGCGTATGCGCTCCCTGGTGAGATTAAAATTTCTTCCCACTTCTTCCAGGGTCTTGGGCTGTCCGTTCTGGAGGCCGTATCTCTGCTCTATTATATTCTTTTCCCTGTCATCAAGCGTATCCAGTGCATCCACTATCTGCTTCTGGAGACCATCATCCATAGCAGATTCAGAGGGATTCTTAACCCGTTCATCTTCTACAAAGCTGCCGAAAGTCTCATCCTTATCTTCTCCATAGGGTTCATCCAGGGAAAGCGGTTCCTGTGATATCTCAAGAAGTTCCTCAACCTTCTTTACGCCCATCTTCATCTCCCCGGCTATTTCCCTGCTGTCAGGCTCCCGGCCCAGCCTGTCCCTCAGCTTACCCTGTGTGGAATAAAGCTTATATATCTGGGTTATCATGTGTACCGGTTTCCTTATGGTCCTGGCCTTGTCAGCAATGGCCCTGGTTATACCCTGCCTGATCCACCATGTGGCATAGGTAGAGAACTTAAAGCCCCTTGAGGGATCAAATTTTTCTGCAGCCCTGATAAGTCCCAGATTGCCTTCCTGGACCAGGTCTAAAAACAATAATCCCTTATCCAGGTATTTTTTGGCAACACTTACCACCAGCCTCAAATTAGCTTCCACCAGCTTTTTCTTTGCCCTGAAGTTTCCCTTTTTTACCTGCCTGGCAAGGATCTGTTCCTCGCCATAGGTAAGCAGGTCTATCTTTCCTATATCCCTTAAATATACCCTGGCTGAGTTATCCTTCATAAATTCATTTTTAAGTCTTACTTTCAAAGACATCATATACCTGCCTTTATAAATATTTAATTACTATAATTACTATTATTACTACTAATTTAATAATAATTAAGTATAAATATCTCATACCGGGGGGCGGATGTCAATACTATGGCCTGAAAAAATATCCGGAATTTATTATGGAAGTTTGGTCTAAGACCTCAGACTGGCGTTAAGATCCTTTTCCAGTCCTTCGATTATCCTGTTTGTGATTATTTCTATCTCTTTATCCTTGAGAGTCCTGTCTTCTGCTCTGAATCTCAGGGAATAAGCCATGCTTTTTTTGCCCTTTTTTATCTGCTCCCCCTCATAGATATCAAATAACCTGATATCCTTTAGCAGGCTGGAACCTTTATCCCTGATTATATCCAATATCTCAGAATTTTTGGTCTTTTTATCCACTACTATGGCCAGGTCTATATCTATGGAAGGAAATGATGATATTTTCCTGTAATGCCTGGTACCCTTTATATTGCTGTTGAACACGTCAAGGTCTATTTCAGAATAATAGACATCCTGGTCGATTTCCAGTTCTTCTATCACGCCAGGATGGACCCTGCCCATTATTCCTGTCTTTTTCCCATCTATTATGATGTCAGCGCTCACCCTGGGATGAAAAAATCCATATTCCTTCTCAGTCACAACAAAGCCGGACTCCCCATAGAAAACTCGGGCAAGGCCTTCCAGGATGCCCTTTATATCATAAAGATCGGAAGCCCTTCCTTCTTCCAGCCATCCTTTTGCCTGTATATTTCCGCTCAGAAGTATGCCCAGTTTCAATGACTCGCAAGGAAGTTCATGGCCTGAATCCCTGTAGGTCTTTGCTATTTCAAATATGGATATATCCCTTATATTCCTATTGATATTATTCTTTAATGTTCTCAGAAGCGATGGTAAAAGCGACGTCCTCATCAGGCAGAAATCCTCATTTATGGGATTGGCAATACTTATGTATTTATCAAACCCGACTTCGGCGTCCAGCCTGGCAGCCTTCAGGTCGCCGGTCCCAATAAATGAATAATTTATGACCTCGCACAGTCCGCTATCAGCCAGCATCTGCCTCATGCGCCTTATATTGGACTGGGCAGGGCTGTATCTCCCCCTGCTGCCGCTGCTTATGATAGTAGGCTTAGACTTTATATTATTATATCCATATATCCTGGCCACTTCCTCCACCAGGTCTATCTCTCTTTCCAGGTCCTCATACCTGTGGGAAGGTATGTGCGCTTCCAGCCCTTCTTTTGTCATTGAGTTTTCTATGCCAAGCCCCTTCAGTATATCGGAGACCCTATCTTTCTCTATCGCCTGCCCCAGTACTTCTTTTACTTTTTCTGTCCTTAGCATGATCTTCCTGTGCCTGCTGATTTTATTTTTATTGTCATATACCGGTACCTGCCCCCTGTAACCGGCTATATCCCTGAAAAGCTGTTCAAACCGTCTCAGGGCAAAAATAGTAAGCTCAGGGTCTATCTTCTTTTCAAACCTGTTCGAGGCTTCAGAACGTAGTCCCGTCCTATGCGAGGTCTTCATTATGGAGGGGCCGAAGAAATTGGCTGATTCAAGCAATACATCTTTGGTGCCGCTGCTTATCTCCGTATTCTTCCCTCCCATGACCCCTGCCAGGGCAACAGCTTTTTTTTCATCTGCTATTACCAGGTCTTCTTCAGAAAGATTCCTTACCGTATCGTCAATAGTCCTTATCTCTTCTCCTCTTCTAGCATTCCTCACTATTATTTTGTTTGAATGGAGAAGTCCCCTGTCAAAAGCATGAAGAGGCTGTCCCGTTTCCAGCATCACGTAATTTGTAAGGTCCACCATAAGGTCCAGAGGCCTTACGCCGCAAAGTGTCAGCCTGTTTTTGAGCCACAGGGGAGACTTTTTCCCGGCAACTTCTTTAAAAAGCATGGCAGAGTACCTGGGACACTTCGCATGGTCTTCTATCTCAATATCCAGCGCACTATCAGTATTGATCCTTGCTTTCAATTCATAAGAAGGGATGATCAGATCCATTCCGGTTACGGCGCTTATCTCCCTGGCTATACCTATAATGCTCAGGCAATCCGGCCGGTTCGGTGTTATCTCCAGGTCGAATACCACATCATCCAATCCTGTCTGGGAAGCAAGATCTTTCCCGACTTCCAGGCTATCGTCAAGGATCATTATCCCCGGGGAATCGGTTGAAAACCCGAGCTCTGCTTCTGAACACATCATGCCTTCAGAATATACGCCTCTTATCTTGCTGCGCTTTATTTTTATTTCGCCGACCATTGCCCCTTCAAGGGCAAGAGCCACCCGGTCTCCCTGCTTAAAATTGTCAGCGCCGCATACAATATCCAGGATTGCACTGCCGGAATCGACCTTGCAGAGTGAAAGCTTGTCTGCATCCGGATGGCTGGTAAAACTTTTTATAAGGCCCACGACTATCCTGTCATATGATTTTCCCGCTGGTTCCACCTTTTCAACTTCGGTCCCGCTCATGGTCAGCAGATCTGCTACTGCGGCAGGGTCAAGTTCTTCAGTATTTAAAAACTCTTTTATCCAGTTTAAAGTTACTTTCAAATCTAAAGCTTCCTTTCTATATGAGTATGGGCTTAAGTACTGTTAGAGGGTCTTTCTGCAAGCTCCTGGCCGGTTGCACCATGTTAAAACTGTTTTAAAAACCTGATGTCGTTTTCAAAAAACATCCTCAGGTCATCTATGCCGTACTTCAGCATGCAAATCCGCTCAACACCCACACCGAATGCGAATCCGCTTACTTTATCCTGGTCATAACCTACAAAACCATATAACTTTGGGTCTACCATTCCTGCTCCCAGTATCTCCAGCCATCCGGAACCGGAACATACCCGGCAGCCTTCACCGCCGCATATCAGGCATGATACATCCACTTCTGCGCTAGGTTCGGTAAAGGGGAAATAGTGGGGCCTGAAGCGCACTTTCCTGTCACTGCCGAAGATCTCAGCTATAAATTCCTCCAGTGTCCATTTGAGATTTCCGAAATCAATGCCTTCATCTACCACCAGGCCTTCTACCTGGGTAAACATGGGTGTATGCGATATATCATAGTCTTTGCGGTAGACTCTTCCCGGCGCTATTATAGCTATAGGAGGCTTATTTTTCTCCATATACCTGATCTGTACCGGGGAAGTCTGGGTCCTCAGCAGAACATTCCTGCTGATAAACATGGTATCATGGAGAGACCTGGCCGGGTGATCCCCCGGGGTGTTCAGGGCTTCAAAATTATAATACTCTGTCTCTACTTCCGGACCTTCGGCGATCTGGAAACCCATACCGATAAAGATATCCTCTATGTCCTGAACTACCTGGCTGATTATGTTTATGCTGCCTCCGGCCACATCCCTTCCCGGCAGTGAGAGGTCTACTATTTCCTTCCTCATCTGTGCATCATACAGGGATGCCTTTATCTGCCTTTCCTTTTCTTCCAGGAGGCTTTCTATCTCTTTTCTGGCAATATTGGTATTCTTTCCCACTAACGGCTTTAATTCCGCAGGCAGGTTTCCTATATTTTTCTGGGTCAGGGATATATAGCTCTTTCGTCCCAGATATCTTGTCTTTAATGCATCCAGCGACACCAGGTCGATGGCATCGTCTATGCCGGCCTTAAAACTTTCAAGTTCCCGGTTTATTCTTTTTTCCAGCTCTTCTGCTGATAGATCACTCTGTTCCATGACAGGTTCCTAGGCGGATTCCTTCCTGGCTACTTCAGTCAGCTGTTTAAAAGCATCAGGATCGCTTACGGCAAGCTCCGACAGCATTTTCCTGTTTATTTCCACACTTGCTTTCTTTAATCCGTTTATAAATTCATTATATGACATACCATTAAGCCTGGCTGCTGCATTTATCCTGGTTATCCAGAGTCTCCTGAAATTACGCTTATTATTTTTACGGTCCCTGTATGAATAACTCATGGACTTCATCAGCTGCTGCTTGGCAGATTTGAAAGTCCTGCTTTTTGATGCGGTATATCCCCTGGCTTCTTTCAGCACCTTTTTGTGGCGCCTGTTTTTTACAGTTCCTCTTTTTACCCTGGTCATTTAGATCACACCTTTCAATTTACCTTCCCAGAAGCCTTTTTACTTTCCTTGAATCAGAAGCGGATACTTCTCCACCAGCTCCCAGTCTTC
>CAZDXU010000026.1:0-2490 GCA_964509585.1 uncultured Actinomycetota bacterium
CTCGTCCACTCCGGCAATATTATCATAACCCATGCTGTAAAGTTCTTCTTCACAGCACCTGAGCGCCATTATCCTTTTGATCTCGGAAAATCTCATGCTATAATGACCTGTTTCCTGCTACCACCTGGACGGCGGCCAGTATACGGCCAGGAACTCGCCGAAAACATTTTCCTCCGGCACCATGCCGAAATACCTGCTGTCAAAACTGTTATTGCGGTTATCCCCCATGACGAATATCTCATCGGGACCCAGAATTACTTCCTGGTCAAGGTATGACAGCTGCTGGCCGGTTTTAAGGTAATCCTCACCCATCTTCTCATCATTTACATAGACCTCGCCCTGGGAAGTGAGGATGATGCTGTCGCCTTCTATGGCAATAGCTCTTTTTACCAGTTCCTTATTATCTTCAATAGTGGAATGAAAAGCGATTATGTCTCCCCTCTCCACCTGTCCAAACCTGTATGCAAGCTTATTGATTATCACCTTGTCTCCTACCATCAGAGTCGGTTCCATGGATGGGGTAGGCACTATAAATGGCTCGAATATGAATAATCTTATAAGGACAGCTGCCATGACAGCGCTTATTACAGCAATTATATATCCCAGTATTTCACGGGCTGCTCTTTTGGTCCTACTGTCGCCGTTTTTGTCAGTTTGAGGCATTAAAGGTTTTATTATTTCTTTACCTTTATCTTTGCTTTCTTTCCAACCCTGTCCCTGAGATAGTAAAGTCTTGATCTCCTGACAATACCCTGGTTTATTCTCTCTATGGATTGGATAACCGGTGAATGGATAAGGAAAGTCCTTTCCACGCCGATATTATTAAATGATATCTTCCTTATGGTAAATGTCTTGTTTATGCCTGATCCCTGAACTTTAAGGACTATTCCTTCTAAAGTCTGTATCCGGTCCTTGTTTTCTTCGCTTATTTTTATCTTAACGCTTAGCTTATCACCGGTCTTGAATTCGGGGATATCTGTCTTGATATATTTGCTTTCCACTTTATCCAATTTGTTCATTTAAGTCTCCACATAGGTCTTTACTGATAAAACTTATAAAATATAATGAATTTAGCTATTTTTGTCAAATAGATCCGGCCTCTGTTTCCGGGTGATCTCTTCTGCTTTCCGTTTCCTCCACTCAGCAATATCGCCATGATTTCCCCCTGTCAGGATCTCCGGCACCTTCAGCCCCCGGTATGCAGGCGGCCTGGTATACTGGGGCCAGTCCAGCAGCCCCTTCTCAAATGACTCATACTGGATCGATTCTTGTTTTCCCACTACTCCGGGGATCAGCCTGGCTATCCCGTCTATCAGCACCATTGCCGGTATCTCACCCCCGCTAAGGACATAATCGCCTATTGAGACCTCCATATCTACCGAAAGCTCTATAAGCCTCTGGTCCACTCCTTCGTATCTGCCGCAGATGATTATCAGGTTTTTAAAAGCCAGGAAATCTTTAAGGGCCTGCTGCTTCAGGACTTTGCCTCCCGGTGAAAGAAGTATGACCTTCTGCAGATTTTTCTGCCTGATGGAATTTTTTCTCTTTATATGCCTTATGGCCCTGTCCAGAGGGCCTGCCATAAGTATCATCCCCGGACCTCCCCCATAAGGCCTGTCGTCCACTTTCCTGTGGCGGCCGGAAGCAAAATCCCTGAGGTCATAAATATTTAACTCACAGCTGCCTGAAGAAAAGGCTTCACGTATTACCCCGAACTGCGCAACTGCTTTAAACATATCAGGGAAAATAGTTATTATGTCGATTATCATACTATAAGTATTCAGGCATCTTTTTAATAATGATCTTTTTTCCGGTTATTTCTATGCTGTAAATATAATCATCGACCAGGGGAATATATATAATGCTGCCTCCGCCGGCGGGCCTTACGGCCAGGTTGTCATTTGCCGGCAGCACTTCGACCTTCTCTACCACGCCCACCTGGCTTCCGCTTTCCGTATATACCCTGCAGCCTTCCAGGTCTTCTATCCAGTATTCCCCGTCTTCCAGCACCGGCGACTGGTCCTTCTTCCTGAAAAGCTGGCTCCCCCTGAGCTCCAGGGCATCATCTATGGAGGATATTCCCTGAAACCTTATGACTGCAGTCTCACGGCCCCTGGACTTCTTGATGTAGATATTCTCTATAAAAATATCATGGGTGCAATCCTGGTCCAGGTACAGCACGCAGCCGTTTACAATAGAATCGGGATAGTCAGTAAGCAGCATGACATTTACTTCTCCCTTGATACCATGCGGCTTTCCGACTATCCCCACTAATCTTGCATCTACAGTTTTCTGAGACATTATTTATTTTTCAAAGATAAAATAAACTGTTAGTCTATTATCTTTACTATAGAAGATTTACCCCTCTTAGCAGACGCAGCTCTCATAACAACCCTTAAAGCATTTGCGGTACGGCCCTTCTTACCAATGACTTTACCCAGGTCATCTTCTGCTACTTTCAGTTTAAAGATCACTGTTTTTTCGTCTTCT
>CAZDXU010000027.1:0-9043 GCA_964509585.1 uncultured Actinomycetota bacterium
GGAGATACCGGAAAGGATCGATGAGGTGATGGACCTGGTAAACCTTTCCAATAAGAAGAAAGACCTGGTAAAGACATTTTCCAAGGGTATGAAGCAGAGGCTGGGGATCGCAGATGTCCTTATAAAACATCCCAGGCTGGTCATATTCGATGAGCCTACGGAAGGACTGGATCCCAAGGTGGCCAACCAGATACTCCAGACCATACTGGACCTTAACAAAGAAAAGAACATCACCTTTATGCTGTCTTCCCACCAGCTGAACCTGGTACAGAAGATATGCCCCAGGGTGGGTATAATGTCCAAGGGCAAACTGGTAGGTTCCGGGACCATAGATGAGATGGGAAGGAATATGTTCGGCGGGGGCAAGTACCGCATAGAGATAGAGCTTGCAAAGGTCCCCGACAGTCTTGCGGCAGATATCAGGAAGATAGACAGGGTGTTAAATATTGCAGTAAATAAAAACAAGATAACAGTTACCTGTGACGAAGATCTCAGGCAGGAAATATCCACAGTCATTGCAAAGGCAGGCATCATAATGACGGGTATGGATATTAAACAGGATGCCCTGGAAGAGATCTATCTAAGGTATTTTAAGGAAGAGGCATGATATGAGAAGCGTTATAACCGTATTTAGAAAAGAACTTTCAGACCACTTTTCGTCCAAAAAGTTTTTGATACTCCTTGCCCTCATATATATAGCGGGACTGGCTTCCACCTATGTGGCCCTGCAGAATATAGGTGATGTGGCAAGCGCCCTGGACAAGCATGTCTTTTTGAGGCTTTTCACGACAGGCGGAGACGTACTTCCGTCCTTTATATCCTTTATAACCTTTTTTATACCTATTATAGGTATAATATTCGGCTTTGATGCCATAAACAGCGAGCGCAACAGCGGCAATCTTTCCCGGCTGATGTCGCAGCCCATTTACAGGGACAGTGTCATAAACGGGAAATTCCTGGCAGGGGTCATCACCCTTTCCATCATTGTGGCCAGCATCGCATTTATAATAGCCGGTGTGGGGCTTACATCCATAGGAGTGCCTCCCACTTCGGAAGAGATATTAAGGATATTCTTCTTTGTATTTATCTGCGTATTCTATGGAGGGTTCTGGATGGGTCTTTCCATGCTGTTTTCCGTGATAATGGACAAGATCGCAGCATCCATACTGACAGCTATTGCCATATGGATATTTTTAATGTTTTTCCTGCCCATTATAGCCAATGCCATAGCCAATGCCGTGGCTCCGCTGGAAAATGCCACTACGGCAGTGCAGATACAGAACTATACCATAAACCAGGGTATTTTAAGGATGTCGCCGTCGACGCTGTTTACCGAGATCATAGCCATACTGCTTATCCCCACCGGGGGGCATTTCATGCTTCAGCCGGTATTTGAAAGCGATGTGGCCAGCATGATCGCCAACCCGCTTTCCCTGGGCCAGAGCCTTATACAGGTATGGCCCCAGCTGGTCATCATAATAGCGCTGGCTATCATATGCTTTGCCCTGTCATATGTATTGTTTATGAGGCAGGAGATCAGGTCGACCTAGTCCTGGTGGGTGACAACTTCTTCGATCAAACTGGTGCCTACTGAAATCTTATCCAGAGAATGGATGGAGGCACCATTTTGTTTTATCACATTCTCCACTTCACTATAGTCTATGGAATCCCCTTCACAGGTTATCTTGACATTCTCTACCTTCTGGTCCATCTCTATAAGGGATATGTCCACGCCGTCCACTCCCTTAAGGTCGGCAAGCTGTTCCGCTATCTCCAGTATGCCCGGTGAATGGGGTTTTAATACATCCAGTACTATCCTTCGTATATTAGCCAATTTATTTCCGCTCCTTTTTGGTCATCAAATTTTGATAATAATACATCTCTGGCTTTATTTTCTACATTTTCTGCTCTCCTTTTAATCTTTCCAGCGGCAGCGACAGGTCTTCCGGCAGGGGGTCTTCAAACTCCATCTTTTTCCCGGTTATGGGGTGTACAAATTCCAGCCTCCAGGCATGGAGGAACTGCCTTTTAAGGCCTATCCTCATGGCAAGTCTTTCCGAGTGCCGGCTGCCGTAGATCCGGTCGGCTATGATGGGGTGGCCGATATATGAAAGGTGCACCCTTATCTGGTGAGTCCTTCCTGTCATGGGAGATACGTGCAGAAGGGCTGCCTGCCTGAACTCACTGGCTACCTCAAACCGGGTAACGGAACTCCTGCCCTTGTCTATGGACACCGACATCTTCCTGCGGTCTATCCTGGACCTTCCTATAGGAAGGTCTATCTTTCCCTTTTCCTCCTCGAATACCCCTTCCGCCAGGGCAATATAGGTCTTTTTTATGGCGCGGTCCTTAAACATATCTGACAGGAGATAGTGGACTCTCTCGTTTTTGGCAGCTATCAGGAGTCCTGAAGTGTCCTTATCCAGCCGGTGCACTATGCCTGCCCTCTCCTCTCCCGAGAGCTTTGACAGGTCTTTGAAATGGTATAGCAGGGCATTTACCAGGGTATGGGAGGTATTGCCGGAGGCAGGATGGGTCACCATGCCTGCTTCCTTGGAAATAATTGCTATATGCTCGTCCTCATAGACTATATCAAGGTCTATAGCTTCGGGGTCTATATGGTTTTGTCCCGAGGCTCCTTCAAGCCCTTGGACCTGGATGCTGTCACCCGGGGATAATCTATAGTGCTTGCTCACGCCACTGCCGTTTACCAGCACCATTTTGCCTGCTATGAGCTTCTGTATGCGGCTGCGCGAGATGAGCTTTAAGTTTTCAGATAGAAACCTGTCTATCCTCTGACCCGCCTGGGCGGGATCAGCTAAAAAGGTCTGTCCGTCAGCGTCTTTTTTACTCAACTTCCCCAGTTTTACCCTTTTTAAAATATTCCCTTAATATCAATATTATAATCAGGCTGAAGCCGATTACAAGAAAGCTGTCGGCAACATTGAATACGGGCGGGAATATAGTAAAGCTTATAAAGTCGGTGACCTCCCCGGCAAAGAAGCGGTCTACCAGGTTCCCCATGGCCCCTCCCAGTATGAAGCCCAGGACTACATTGTAGAAGCCCTGGTCAAGGTCAAGTATTATTTTTAATACTATTATAAGGATGATGGCTATAAAGGATATTATGGTCAGTATGCCGGTATAGCCCTGGAACATGCCAAAGGCGGCACCGGTATTCTTGATATTTACTATATACAGAAAATCATGTATAAGCTCTATTGATGTACCCCGGGGCACATTGGTGATAACCAGGTATTTGGTCACCTGGTCCAGCATGAGCACGGCTATGCCCGATATAAGGAAATATACATTTAATAGAACCATCCTTTTAGTCTTATCCATACTATACGATACTCCCCACTACTTTTATGCCGATCTTTACCATAGTCCCGTTTACCTTTACCTGTTTTATATACATATCATCCGAGAAATCCCCTGATATACTGCCGGTAAGGGTCTCCCGTTTTATGTAATCCTTAAAGTCCCCTATTATCTTTAATTTATCCCCGGGAGCCTCTATGGCGGTATCTATGGTATTTTCGATCTCAAATCCTGCTTCCTTCCGCAGGTTCTGTATGTGGTGCACCAGCTCCCTGGCAAATCCTTCCGCCAGCAGCCCTTCCGTTATAAGGGTGGGAAGGCCTACCGTAAACTCGCCGTCGCTCTCCACTCCCATACCCTCTTTGTTCTTTATCTCCACCAGGAGCTCTTCCGGCTCCATCTCCAGTTCCCTGCCTTCTATGTCCAGCTTTATGTTTTTGCCGTTTCTTACCTTAAGGGCTGTTTTTGCCGGGTCTTCCCCTGAAAGGGCTTTTCTTATGCCCGGTATCATGGGGCCGTATTTTTTGCCCGCAATGGAGAGGTTGGGCTTTATGTCATAAGCTACCAGGTCATCCAGTTTGCCGGCAAACTCTATCTTTTTAGCATTAAGCTCGGAAAGTATTATTTTTTCAAAATGCTTTATGGCGTCTTTTTTCCCATCCTCTTTATCAAAATATATGACTGCCTTTTCCACCGGCTGCCTGGTCTTTATATTTATCTTGCTGCGGACCGACCTTCCCAGGCCCACTACTTTCCTGGCAGTATTCATCTTGAAGCTTAAGTCCTTATCTATAAGGCAGTCATCTGCTTCCGGATATTTTTCCAGGTGAACGCTCTCCTTCCCCCTGCCTATGCTCCCGGCAAGGTTTTTATATATCTCCTCGCTTATAAAGGGAATATAGGGGGCGGTAAGCTTTACTACTGTAAGCAGGCATTCATAAAGGGTAAGATAGGCGCTTATCTTGTCCTTATCCTCGCCGGACTTCCAGAAACGCCTTCTGGACCTTCTCACGTACCAGTTGGAAAGCCTGTCCACGAAATCCTGGATGAGCCTTCCGCTCTCGGTAACATTGAAATCTTCCAGCAGCCGGTTTACGTCCTTTACTGTCTGGTTCAGCTCGGAGATTATCCAGCGGTCTATCTCCATCCTGTCTTTAACCCCGAGACTGTGTACCGAGGGGTCGAAACTGTCTATATTGGCATATATGACAAAGAATGAATATGTGTTCCACAGGGTAAGGATGAACTTCCTTATGACTTCATCCACTGCCTTTAAGGAAAAGTTCTTGGGAAGCCAGGGAGATACGCCGGTAAAGAAATACCATCTCAGGGCATCCGCTCCCTGCTTATTTAGCACATCCCAGGGCTTTACCACATTTCCTTTGGACTTGGACATCTTCTGGCCGTTTTCGTCGTTTATAAGGCCCAGTACCAGTACATTTTTAAAGCTGGACCTTCCCTTTATCATGGTGGCGATAGCCAGCATGGTATAGAACCAGCCCCTGGTCTGGTCTATGGCCTCGCATATGAAATCTGCCGGAAAGCTCTCCTCAAAAATCTCTTTATTCTCGAAAGGATAATGGTGCTGGGCAAAAGGCATAGAGCCGGAGTCAAACCATACGTCTATGACATCAGGGACCCTTTTCATATCTTTGCCGCAATGTGGGCAGGTAAGTATTATTTCATCCACGAAAGGACGGTGCAGATCGAGTCCGGCGGGCACATCTTTTCCCATCTCCTCCAGCTCGCTCCTGCTCCCTATGCATACCTTATGGCCCTCTTCATCCTGCCATATGGGCAGAGGCGTCCCCCAGTATCTTTCCCGGGTAAGGGCCCAGTCGATATTATTTTCCAGCCAATTTCCAAACCTTCCGTGTTTTATATGGTCCGGATACCAGTTAACATCCTCATTGGAGGCAAGGAGCCTGTCCTTTATGCTGGATGTAGCTATATACCAGCTCTTCTTGGCATAATACACCAGCCTGGTATCGCATCTCCAGCAGAAGGGATATGAATGCCTGAACTTTGCTTCCTTAAACATCAGTCCCCTGCTGTCAAGGTCGGCTGTTATGCTGGGATTTGCTTCATCGATATCCATGCCGGCAAAAATCTGGACCCGGTCCAGGAACCTGCCCGAAAGGTCCACCATCTGTATGACAGGAAGCCCGTTTTCCCGTCCCGCCTTCATATCATCTTCACCGAATGCGGGAGCTATGTGGACTATTCCCGTGCCTTCCCCGGTAGAGACAAAGCCGCCGGCTATTATATGGAATGCCTTTTCATCTCCGTCTGCATAATCATAGACCGGCTCATAGGCCAGCCCTAAAAGATCGCTTCCCCTGACCTCCCTTATGATATTATACTGTTTTCCTCCCAGGACCTCTTCTGCCAGGTCCTTTGCCAGGATGAGGACCTGTCCTTCATGATCCACTTCTACATAGGCGGAATCCGGGCTTACGGCTGCTGCCGCATTAGAGACCAGGGTCCAGGGGGTGGTGGTCCAAACCAGGAGGTATGTTTTTTTTCTGTCCTTCAGGGCAAACTTGACTATTACCGAGTAATCCTCCACTTCCTTATAGCCCTGGGCTATCTCATGCGAGGAAAGCGGCGTACCGCACCTGGGGCAGTATGGCACTATCTTGTGGCCTTCATATAGAAGGTCCTTATCCCATATGGTCTTGAGTATCCACCACACCGTCTCTATATATTCATCCCTGAAGGTAAAATATGCATTATCGGTATCCAGCCAGAAACCTATCCTGTCAGTAAGCTTCTTCCATTCCTCCTCGTATTTCATCACCGACTCGCGGCACATGCGGTTAAACTTCTCTATGCCTATCCCTTCTATCTCGTCCTTTGAATTTATTCCCAGTTTTTTCTCTATCTCCAGTTCCACCGGGAGGCCGTGGGTATCCCAGCCCGCCTTCCTGGATACATAATAACCCTTCATGGTCTTGAACCGGGGGAATATATCCTTATATACCCGGGAAAGCACGTGATGCACCCCCGGGGCGCCATTGGCGGTGGGGGGCCCTTCATAGAAAATAAATCTTTTTCCCTTTTGGGTGTTTTCCAGGGTCTTCTTAAATATTTCTTCCTGTTTCCAGAAATCCAGTATCTTCTCTTCCAGCTTTACCAGGTTTACTTTACTATCTACTTTTTTAAACATAATCCATCCCGTACCGCTATTAGATGCAGATATTACTTGCGGCAGACGCCGCCGCCAAAACTATCCTATAGATTTTATATAATTAGGTCTTTTTTGTGAAGTATTATATGGCATCACCGGCCAAAAGGTCCTGAAGCAGCCGGGCAGACCGGACTGCCTGGGCCTTATAGTGGTTATTGAAATATATATGGGTCTTTCCGGTATTAGAACATAACTTCTCTATGCGGGGCATCCATTCTGCCAGCTCTTCCTGTCGGTACATATAGTCATATCTCATATAGGCCTGCCTGGGCTTCCACCAGTCGGCTTTATTCCTCCCGTGAAACCTTATATATCCGGTGCCGGTAGTGGCAATGCCTGTCGGCGGAAGCAGGGTCTGGAGCTGCGGCTGGTCCACATTGACAAAGCCCAGCTTTTCCTTCCGCAGGAAATCCATTACTTCTTGACTGAGCCAGCTCGAGTGCCTGAACTCCGCACACAGGTCCAGGCTGCCAAAATTATTCCGCAGGCGCTGGAGGTATTCCATATTAGCCTTTGAGAATTTAAAGCCCCAGGGAAACTGGAGCAGAAGCGGTCCCAGCCTGCCTGATCCCGCGAGGGGTTTCAGGGCCCTGATATATGAACGGTAGTCTTCTTCCGGACAGTCGCGGGTATGGGTCATTGACCGGTGGGCTTTTACGGCAAATAAGAAATCATGGGGAACCCTGGCAGCCATGCTGTCAAATATGCTGGCATTGGGTATGGCATAGTAAGTAAAATTTATTTCTACCGAATTGAACTCCTGGCTGTAAAAATTGAGCTGATTGGCTTTTTTGAGGCCTTCAGGGTAGAATATGCCGTTCCAGTCAGCATAACTGTACCCTGAAGTACCAATATATATTTGAGGCATTTACTAAATGAAATCCCCGATCTCGCTAAGCAGCCTGTCTTTTCCCATAGCGCCTATGAGCTTCTTGGCTACTTCGCCATCCTTGAATAAAAGCAGTGTAGGTATGCTGGATATACCGTATTTTATGGCGGTATCCCTGTTTTCGTCTACATTGAGCTTTCCTATCTTTAAGGTATCGGCCGGTTTTTCATCAGCTATCTTTTCCAGCTCGGGAGCTATCATCTTGCAGGGCCCGCACCATACCGCCCAAAAATCGATCAATACCGGAGTCTTTGACTGCAGTACTTCTGTTTCAAAATTAGCATCTGTAATTTCTACTATCTTGTCTGACATGATTTCCTTTCCTGTTTTTAATGTTTTAATTCACAATATTTTACAAGATATATTAGAATATTGCAATATTGATTTATCACAGATCGATCATATCTATGATAATGCAAAAATACTAGATATATTCGATCATCTCTATCTTTTCCGCATTTATGAATACGATCTCGCGCTGTACCCCATTATCCGCCAGGTCCTGGCCCACTTTTTCCAAATAGTATACCCGGGCATCGGTAACAGGCAGGAATTTTCCCTTCTGTGCGGTCATATAATCGCTAAGCCTGCCGTTTACCAGGGTATGGACTGTGCCGTTGATGATGGCGGATTCTGTCTTGATCTTGACCTTTACCTGGTCCTTGGGGACCCTCATGTGAACCATGTTTTCATCTCCTTGGGCTCTATTTGTTTCTACCATAATAACAGAATTTAGGAAAATATATCAAAGTGTAATTATTACGTCAATTATAGCATGGATTATTCATGGATTATATCTTTATCTTATTTTATATATTTATATATGTATTAGAATTATATATATAATTATATTATATTATATTGATTATAACTGGTAATTTACTATAATAACCGATAATAACTGAATATTTAAAAGGAGGAAAAGATGTATAGATGTCTGGAATGCGGAAATGAGGACAAATTTTATGGTATGGTAAAGGAACAGGGCAATGCCCTTATATACCAGAATATAAGGGATGCCGGGGAACCGGTCCCCGGAAGGAAGCTGGCGGCCGTGGCTGCCGGCGGATCCCCTTTCCCTGGACCTGATAATGAAGTAAGGGGCAAGCTGTGGGCCATCCAGGATAATGGAGCAGGCGATGAGCTTACCTGGGCCTATATTGCCTCAGAAGGCTCCTGGAAGGGTTTTCATGAAGTAAGGTCATGCGCGGTATGTAATTCTACCAATATCACTTCAATATGAATGTACTTGAAAATTATATCAATATTGATATATAATGATTACCTGGAAAATAGAGTTTTATAAAGACCTGAAAGGTAAGGAAGCCATAATGGACTGGAAGACTGCAAAAAAGAGATTGATCGAAGCAGATCCCCAGCTTCAAATTGAACTGGATAAATTAGACCTAAAATATAAGGTGCTCAGCCAGGTAATAGAACTCAGAAGATCACATAAGATCACACAGCTTGAACTCGCTGAAAGGATAAATGACAGGCAGTCCAATATTGCCAGGCTGGAGAATGGAAATGCAAATCCATCTATTGAGAAGCTGCAAAAGATAGCCGAGGCGCTTGACTCAAACCTGGAGATCAGGTTTATCCCGAAAGCATCACATTAAGATGGATGATAATACGCTTTA
>CAZDXU010000028.1:0-14606 GCA_964509585.1 uncultured Actinomycetota bacterium
GGCTTTGAAGAGTTTTATTATTTTTTTTGGAGGTTTGAATGCAAGGTAGCAAACTCTATGTCGGAAACTTTGTTTATGCTACAACCGACGAACAGCTAAAGGAACTTTTTGCCGAATATGGCGAAGTAGTGGAAGTAAACATAATCGGCAACAAAGGCTTTGGATTTGTCGAGATGTCCAGCAGCGAAGAAGCTGAAGCAGCAAAAGAAGCCCTTGATGGTACTGAGATCGATGGAAGGACTCTTAGAGTAGACGAAGCCAGGCCAAAAAAGCCTCGTTACTAAAATCCACTGAGGCACCAGGAGTAAAAACAGTAAATGCGTACTTATCGAAAATGATAGGTACGCATTTTTTTATAGTTTAGGTTTTACCTGAGATAGGAAATTAAAGGCCCTGAACCATTTTTGAAAATAGCCTCTTATACTTCAAGGAAATTCTTAAGCTTCCTGCTCACTTTTGAATTGCGCAGTTTGCAAAGGGTCTTGAATTCTATCTGCCTTATCCTTTCCCGGGTGACCTTAAATTCCCTGCCCACTTCTTCCAGGGTCCGGGGATGTCCATCCTTGAGTCCGAATCTCAACTGTATTATCCTTTTTTCCCTATCAGTAAGTGTGTCAAGCGTCTTTTGCAGCTGGTCCTGGAGCATGGAAAATGATACGGCATCAGCAGGTTTTTCCACTTCCGAATCTTCTATAAAATCTCCCAGCTGGCTGTCGCCTTCATCCCCGATAGGGGTCTCAAAAGATACCGGATGCTGGCTTATCTTTATTATTTCCCTTACCTTATCCGGCGAGAATCCAGATTTTTGGGAGATCTCCTTTGTGGAAGGATCCCTTCCCAACTGCTGCAGCAGCCTTCTCTGGACCCTTATGATCTTATTAATATTCTCAACCATATGCACGGGGACCCTTATAGTCCTGGCCTGGTCGGATATAGCCCTGGTTATACCCTGCCTTATCCACCAGGTAGCATATGTGGAAAACTTAAAACCTTTCCTATAGTCGAACTTTTCTACAGCCTTCATGAGACCCAGGTTGCCTTCCTGGATAAGGTCCAGGAAAAGCATCCCTCTTCCCACATATTTCTTGGCTATACTGACTACAAGCCGCAGGTTTGATTCTACCAGTATCTGCTTGGCAGCATCTTCTCCTGCCTCAACCCTTTTGGCCAGCCTGACTTCTTCGGAAGCAGTCAAAAGTCTTACCTTGCCGATCTCCTTTAGATACATCCTTACCGGATCATTAACCGAGGATTTTATATTTAAACCCAGTTTTTTATCCTTTTTGGGCTTCTTTTCTGCCTTCTTTTCCAGACCTTCTATAAGGTCTTCTTCTTTCTCGTCTACTACATCTATGTCAAGCTTATCAAATACATTGAAAATATTCTCTACCTGTTCCTTGGTAAGATCCAGCTCGGAAAGATTTTCAGTTATCTCCTCAATAGAGATATGGCCTTCTGCTCTTCCCTTATTTATAAGTGATTTCACTTCACTTATCCTGTATTCAGGCCTGTCTTTTACTTTTTTTAAATCCATAGTCTTCATTTACCCTTAAACCGCTCCTTATTAAAACTTCTTCCTTAACCTTCTGAGTTTTGAATTAATGTCATCCCTATTCCCGGATTTAAACCCTCTTCTTCCTTTTCCTCCAAAATCTGTCCTGCCGGTCATGGGTTTAGCCTCGTTTACATATATGGTCCTACTCTTAAACTCCGTCTGGTCATATTTCTCCATGGCTTTTGAGGCTTCATCCTCAGTCTCCATTTCCACATAACCAAAACCTTTGGACTTTCCGTCAAGCCTCCTTATTACCCTGGCTGATACTACATTGCCTTCACTAGAAAAAAGACCCTCCAGGTCATTATCTGTTGTAGAATATTCAAGATTGCCCACGTGAAGTCTTTTATTCAATTTTAATTCCTTTCACTTCCTTATCCTTTTCAAACATGGTAAGAAATAGATTTATATTAACATACTGAGTATAATTAGGAAGGTTAACCCGAAAGCAGCCTTGTTTATACATCATACATCCAGATCTTACTGTCACATGACATATTATAGCATGGATGGCAAAATTTTAGGATTATTATCTTTTTTTGCCAAAAAAAGCCCTGAAAGGAGAGAAAACTGATTATGACATAGAGAAAATGGTAAAAATAATGCCTTCCTTGCCAGCCTGTCTATGGCTGGAGTCTTATTTATCTTTAATCCGTAACATCCCAGGTCCCCATAGCCAGGGGTATCACAGTTTATATGGATTGCATCCTTTGTCTCAAGTATTTATTCCCACCTGAAGAACACGATGGAGATGACCAGGCTAAGGATTATCCAGGCTCCCATGGCCGCCAGGGCTATCCATACAGAACCCAGGCCAAGGCCGTCTATGATAACAGCCCTTAATGCATCGCCCATATGTGTAGACGGAAGTCCATTGGCAATCACCGCCAGGAAATCCGGCATTATGCTGTTGGGAAAGAATATTCCTCCCAGGAAAAGGAATACAAAGAACACGATCATGCAGATGGGGGTGGCGCTTCTTACGCTCCTTATTATGCTGGCCAGGGCAAAGCCTATGCTTAGAAAACAGATAGCCCCCAGCGTCAGGACTATCCAGAAATAAAAATAATTACCGTTTATCCTGATGTCAAAAGCAAGTATGCCGATTGCCAGGAGGATTATGGTCTGTATCAATATTATAATATAACGGTGCAGGATCTGGGCCCCTATAATGGTCTGCCGTTTAACCGGCGTAAGGGAAAGCCTCCTGTAGATACCCTTTCCCCTTTCCTCTACGAAACTGGTGGCAGAAGACATGATGCCGTTGACCATTACTGCCATGACTATTATCCCGGGAAGCATATACTCGATTGCCCGCATGCCATAATCATCCCATACCATATCCCTGTAAATAAGGCCGTAAAGCACGATAAAGAAAAGAGGAAAGGCAAGGTTCCAGAATAGTTCATCTTTTTGCCTTATAAATAATTTCATCTGCAGTGAGAACTGGCTGCCGAATCCGCGCATGTCAAGCTCCTTTATTCCCTTAGTTTCTTACCGGTGAGTTTGAGGAATACATCCTCCAGTGTTGCCTTACGTACAGATATATTCTCTATATCTATATCATTCTCGTCAGCTGCCTGCGTAAGCTTTTTTAATATTTGGGAAGATTCCTTCGAACTTATGATAAACCTGTTGTCATCTCGCTCAAATGATGTACCGAAATTGAATAAATCCCTAAACACATCTTCCGCCCTCAGGTCATCGCTGGTAAATTCAATAGTGGAATCAAGTCCTGTGCTGGCTATTAAGGCTGCCGGCTTGTCCAGGGCTATAATACTGCCCTTGTCTATAATGCCAACCCTTTTGCACAGCTGCTCCGCTTCTTCCATATAATGGGTAGTGAGGATGATGGTCTTGCCCCTGTCCCTCAGGTCAGTTATTATGCGCCACACATTCCTTCTTGCCTGAGGGTCCAGCCCGGTAGTCGGTTCATCAAGAAACAGGACTGCCGGATCGTTTACCAGGGCAAGGGCCATGGCTACCCTCTGTTTCTGTCCCCCTGACAGGGTGCGGTAATATGAATCCTTTTTTTCGGTAAGTGAGACCAGCTCCAGCAATTCCTGCGTAGGGACAGAACTTTGATAATAGCTGCCAAAAAGGTCTATGACTTCCTTAATGCTTACCTGGTCGTATATGGCAGTGCTCTGAAGCTGCGCCCCTATTAATTCTTTGATCTTTTCCGGTTCCCTGACTGCATCGATACCGCATATTTTGATCTGGCCGGAATCCGGTTTGCGGAGCCCTTCTATCATCTCAACCGTAGTAGTCTTTCCCGCCCCATTGGGGCCTAGGAGTCCGAATATCTCGCCCTTTTCTATGGAGAAGCTGATATTGTCTACAGCTACCAGGTCTCCATATTTTTTGGTCAGGTCCCTTATCTCCAGGATTATTTCCATATCCATTCCTCAATATCCATATTTCCTAAATAGTGCCTTATGATTATATCATCTAAACAAAGGTTTATTCCACCCTGCTCTCCCTGAGTTTTAGAAGACCAGGCGCAAAATCACCTATCAGCTGTTCCATCTCCACATCACTTATGACTGTGACCCTGCCCCTGTCATATTCTTCATCTATCCAATCCTTGATCTTCTTTATCCTGTCATCTTTCTTGTCTATTTTCCTGTCGCCCTTCAGGTCATAATAATTATTGATCCATATAGCTATGCCTGCCAGGCCCGAATGGGCGTCTATGACTACCTGCGGAGGTCTTCCAAGTATTTTGGAAGTATTGAATATATTATATATCTCCTCATCCTTTAAGAGTCCGTCGGCATGTATTCCGGCCCTGGTAGCATTGAAGGCCCGGCCAACAAATGGTGTCCTGGGCGGTATCTCATAATCAAGTTCATTTTCAAAGAATTCCGCGATCTCGGTTATGACACTCAGGTCCATTCCTCCGGTGTCGCCCCTGAGCTGGGTGTATTCTATCGCCATTGCTTCCAGCGGGCAGTTTCCTGTCCTCTCGCCTATTCCCAGAAGCGAGGTATTTATCATGGCGGCGCCATACATCCAGGCTGCAGTGGAGTTGGACACTGCCCTGTAGAAATCATTATGGCCGTGCCATTCCAGCCATTCGGAAGGCACGCCGCTGTAATTTACCAGTCCATATATTATCTGGGGGACGCTTCTGGGAAGTGCAACGCCGGGTATGGCAACTCCCAGGCCCAGCGTATCGCAGGCCCTTATCTTTATAGGCATATCCGCCTCTCTTGAAAGTTCCATGAGCTGTTTTACAAATGGGAGCACAAATCCATAAAAGTCTGCCCTGGTTATATCTTCCAGGTGGCACCTGGGTATTATCCCTGCTTCCAGGGTCTGGTTTATGACCCTCAGGTATGCGTCAATGGCCTGTGACCTGTTCATCTTGAGTTTCTTGAAGATATGGTAATCGGAGCAGGATACCAGTATTCCGGTTTCCTTTATTTCCAGCTGTTTTACTATCTCAAAGTCTTCTTTTTTGGCCCTTATCCATGAAGTTATAATGGGAAAATCATATCCCATCTCGGTGCATTTAATAATGGCTTCCTTGTCCTTTTTGGAATAAATAAAGAACTCTGACTTGTTTATGATGCCGCTGCCGTTATCCATCTTATGCAGCAGGTCATATATACTGCAGATCTGTTCTGTGGTATATGGCGACCTGGACTGCTGGCCGTCCCTGAACGTGGTGTCTGTTATATATAGTTTTTCCGGTATATTGAAGGGAACCCTCCGGTGATTGAAAACCAGCTTGGGCACCTGGTTGTAGGGAAATATGTTCCGGAAAAGATTTGCCTCATCGACTTCCCTGAAATTAAACTCTACTTCCAGCATCCTGGTCTTATTATTGAATTTCACATTCATGCTTTTTCCTCTCGAATATTAATGATAATTAAAAATTTATATTGATTTTACCATATTTATTAGAAATTTTAGTCAAATAAAAGAAAATTTGTTAAAAATTATACAATTTATTAAATATTTTTAGAAATTTGAGTATTTTTTAAAAAATTTTATGGTTTTATGGCATACTAATGCTCATAAATTGTAATACACCCTGGATCACCATATTGAACTGCTCTTCCATGCTGATCTCTGCCCTGCTTTTACCGTCTGAAGGCCCCGGCTGCCATATTTCCCTTTATTACCAGAAATAGCGCATGAGCTTATGCTCTTTCTGTCAGTCGGGAAAGCCATCTCTGCATGGTCAGCATCTCTTCATAGGGCTGGAGACAAAAAACTATAAAATCACTCGAATAAAATTCCCGTTTAATAATAAAATCCTTGCTGACTAAAAATTACAGGTATAATTTCTATGTGAGTAATATTCCTGCACAGCATTTATATTTCCTGTTCTCAGCTATTTTCCTATAAATCATTAAAATGGAGTGCTCCGGCTGCGCCTGATATATATCTCATCCACCATAGCCCTGTCTGATAGTGAAAGAAGATACATCACTGTCTGGGCTATGTCCTCAGGCTTCATGAGGACTGAGCGGTCCAGGTCAGGCCTTACCTGGCCTGCCAGGTCGGTATCCACTCCCCCGGGATGTATAAGTGAAACCCTGATGCCATGTTTCTGTACTTCAGCCGATAATGCTTTTGATAGGCCTGCAACTCCGTGTTTGCTGGCCGTATATGCCGTCTGGTTGGGGTAGCCCTTAAAACCCACAACACTTGAGATATTTATTATATATCCTGATCCGGCAGGCAGCATCAGCTTCAGGGCATGCTGGCAGCAAAGATATACCGCCCTGAGATTTATTGCTATAAGCCTGTCAAAATCCTTTATGGAAAAATCTACCAGTTTGCCCGCTTTTACTATGCCGGCATTATTGATAAGCACATCCAGCTTTTCATAATCCTTTTTCACCCGGTCAAACATTTTTTCTATATCTTCCCCGCTGGCCAGGTCTGCAGGAAAACAGGCTGCGCTTCCGCCCTCTGAAATGATCTCGTCCTTCAAGTCACCCAGGGCATTTTCATCCCTGGCAGTAAGTATCACATTTGCACCGGCACAGGCAACAGCCTTGCTGACCGCCCTTCCGATCCCCCTGCTGGCTCCTGTTACCAGTATGTTTTTTTCTTTAATGCCTGGCCCCATTATGCTGTTACTCCTTCATACTTATGAATACTTATCATTCTACCATACATATATATAACTTCAGTTTAAACAATGATAATTTATAGATGCTTTATTTTTTCAAAAAGCCTGTCGGCTATGTCCTCATTATTGCCGCTCCGGAAATATTCCTGTCTGCCTATATTTACTGTGACCACAGGCAGCCGGGGCAGATGGCCCCAGGGGATAATGCCGTTTCTTAAAATATTATATAATCCGTCTATGCGCATGGGTACCGCCGGCATCTTCATGTCCCGGGCGATTATGCCAATACCGGCTTCAAACTTGTTCATGCTCCCGTCAGCAGTTATCCCTCCCTCGGGAAATATCAGTACATTCCAGCCCCTATCCGCAGCAGTCCCTATATTTTTGAACACCTGGTCAAAACCAAAGATCCTGGACAATGGTATTACATTTACGAAAAGGCTTATCAAGAGATAGAAGCCCAGAGCTTCCATGGCCCTCCTCAGGATACTGCCCTTCCTGGCAAAATAATAACTGAAATGATGGCCTATGGACATGACCACAGTCATTTTTTTCCTGATACTCAGGGGAAGGCTGTAGAGTATAACCAGGCTATCCATAAGCGAGACATGGTTTGAAACAAATGCAGCGGGAAGAACCATACCCTTTAGATCCTGCCTTGCCTTTATCCTGTTTCTATATGTTATCCTTGCAAATGGAAATACCAGATATTGAAAGACAGTCCTTAAGTATATAAAAAAACCATTGTAGGCAAAATGGAAAAAAGGCAGCCCCTGGATCTTTTTGGGGGGCTGCTTCAACTTTTCTTCAATATCTTTTATCCTGGTATCGGCAGTTATCTCCAGCTGTGATGCATCCACATCAAACTGCTTTTCCAGTTCAGATAAAAAGCTCATAATATCAAGTGAATCCATACCCAGGTCTTTTTCCAGCGAAGCTTCTCCGCCCTTTGCACTCCTGGTCTTTTTTATCTTCTGGATAATACTGTATATATCCTTCTTGCCATGGCCATTGTCATCTGCTGCAATCTTTTTATCTTCTGAAGATTCCTGAAGTTTTTCCAGTATCTGTCTTTTCTTTATATTCATGCTGGAAGTCCTGGGGAAGTCTTCGCCCTCCCAGATCAGGTAGTCGTCCACTTTCTGGTCTACATTAAGCTCGGAATTTACCCGGTCTGCTATTTTGTCAACTTTTTCCCTATTTACATCACTATCCCGGAGAAGAAGCACTGCTATTATTTCAATTCTTCCTTCAGAATCCATGCCGAAGACTGCACAGTCTTTTATTTCTTCCTGCTTGCGGAACTCCTCTGCAATATCTGACGGGTAGACATTTACCCCGTTCTCCCTGACTATGAGATCGTCTTTGCGGCCTTTTATAAACACATTGCCTTCTTCGTCCACCTCTACAGCGTCACCGGTCTTAAACCAGCCGTCTTTGAAATACTGCCTGCTCTTTTCCTCATCCTTGTAATAGCCGGGTGTCACATAACTGCCCCTGACATACAGCTCTCCATTTTCTATTTTGACATTTTCAGAATCAAGAAAACTTCCCACGGAACCGGCTTTATTTTTGCCTGGATCGAATACTGCCAGAAGCGGGGCTGTCTCGGTCAGTCCATAACCCTGGAAAAACCCGAAAGCCATGGTGCGGTAGAATTCATCTATTTCCTTTTTGATATGGGCGCCGCCAGATATTATCCCCAGAAAGTTAAGGCCTATTTTTATATGGAAAGGCAAGAACCTTATATATCTTATCCACCATCTTCTCTTTTTATATTTTTCATATATATTCCGTGATCTTTCAGAATCAAGACCAAAAATATTTACTATATGGTCTTTTAATACCTTTAACTGCTGCGGGAGAGCAGCCACGGCTATTATCCTGTCATATTTTACTGCCGCCAGGATATCATGGGGTTTCTGATCCCGGGAGAAGAAAACCGATAGCCCTATAGATACCGGGATAAAAAGTCCTGCCACCTGTCCATACATGTGGGATAAGGGCACCACTGATAAAAGCCTGGAACCGGGTATTATATTTAAGAATTTTTTCCATTTGGATATAACCGGAAGTGCCAATTCAAGATTTGACTGAATATTCCCGAAGGTGAGTGTAACTCCCTTGGGAGTTGAGGTAGTCCCTGAGGTATATATGATCTCGAACAGGTCTTCTTTTTCAATACTGACTTCTTTGTATTTAAATTCCTCCAGTGAACTGGTCTTTTCCTCTATATATTCTATATGGATATACCCGGGGCCTTTTTCCTGATCATAGCTTTTCCCATACTTCTTTGACAATATCACAAGTGACGGCTCCACGCTACCGGCTACCATTTTCAAGAAGTCATTATCTGACCTGGCATCAACAGGGACTATGGGCGCTCCAGCCATAATACATCCCAGAAAAACAATTATCCACCGGGGATCGCTTTCAGCCTTTAGCACTACCCTGTCGCCTTTTTTGAGGCCGGCTGACCTTAAGAATGTAGAAAACTTGAGTGAAAGGGATAATAGATGGTCAAAAGTCCACTTCCAGGTCCTGTAACTGTCCCGGTAAAAAAAATAGCTTCTTTTGTCTTTAAGGTTTTTATAAAAAAAATCCCTCAGGTCCAGTTCAACCATCTATGGCCTCCAGGAAAATGCTTAATATAATATATTATACAGTGTAAAGCAGGATTGTTTAATTCTATAACCTTTATGCCTGTACCTCGTCCTTTTTATATTCAAGATTTATTATATAAATAACGGCCCGATTTTAATCCAGACATTTGCATGGGCGGGCATGCAGTCTAACCAGGCTGGCGGTATTGGTAATTCCTTTGATCAAATTTTCATTATGGACATGAAAGATGATTCCAGAAAATCTAGAATAATTATCCCGCGATAGCATAGAAAAAGGGATGAACATCGTTACCGTTGAAATATTCCGCAAACTAGCTGCTTAAAAAGGATTGTCGAATACCAGCTACTCGCGGTACTCGACTAATTCAACTTTGTAATGCCTGTCTTCGTCCATAGCATTATACACATATAGATTAACAGGAAAACCCGGCGCCACACAGAGTTCATATGCCAACTCTGTGCCAGCTTTAAGGGTGAAAGTCAGACCCTCCACACCTCCATATGTATCAAATCCCCTGGCTTCGGCTTCATAGCCGAACATAGATGATCTTTGACCTACATACTCAAGATGGCCGAAGTTTTCATCCAGCATATTCCAGATGGTCTCCCTAAATATATCATGGAGAATATGGGACTGGGCTCCAGTAAATTTATTATAAAAGATAAATTTGGCTGTGGTATCTTCCCTTAAGAATCCATCCGCGCCAGAAAACTGATGATCTCCAAGAGATCCTTCGTATTCAATCTCAAAATACTCATCTTCTGCAGAAACATCGATGACGATCCAACCAGTGCTTTCTTCACCGTCAATCGACTGCCGCCAATCCACTTTCATATACTGGCCGTCCCTGAAATCCCCGCCGTACAGGCTGGAAAAATCAAAGTTTATTTCTTCTGCTTCTTCATCAGTTCCAGTGCTATCAGCTGGTTTTTCATCAGCAGGTATGAATTGTACTTCTTCCCACCAGCGCGGATAACCCGGATCAAGATCCATGGGACCTTCATATAACCCGTCCTCATCGATGACAAGCATCTGGTCTTTGCCCACCATTACCGGAGGTGCCGTACCGCTTTTATCAGATACTTCAACCGAACCTTCAAGCACAATTATCGTCTCAACTCCTTCATGGACGCTGCTGATAAAAGATGTCCCCCGGACCCCGGCTATAGACTGCGGATTTACCACTTTATAAATATCTATACCCCGATTTTTTGCAGCTTCTATCCGGTGGAGCATTTGACCCCTGATCATTTCTAGAGTGATCTCGTCATCGGACTTGGAGGAAGTTATGCTGGCTTTCGATCCCGGGGCTATTATAACTTCACCCACATCCGGGATATCAATGTCCAGGCGGGTATTTTTATCAGTAGTGACCTCCTCGCCTGATTTTATATCTTTACCAAAAGTCTTCTTTTGTGGGGTAACCCGGTGAAGTTCCCCAATAAGCTCATATCCGGTAATCCCGGCAGAATCGATCCGCTCGTGCAGATACATAGTATTGCCGTCATCACTGAATTTAACAGACAGGTTGGTCCCCAGTACATCCCGCGAACTCATGGCCACATATATCATGCTTCTTTCAATAGGCAAAGTATATGTATCTTCTTCACCATACAGCTCAATGGTGCCGCCGCGTTCAAAATCAGCAAGATCCAGCTCCATTCTCCAGGCTTCTTCGCCGGCACTCGAACTCTGCACGGATGTCTCGATATAGCCTGTAAGTTCAGCCGATGCTGTTTTTGGTGCCAGAAATGCTGCCCCGCCTTCAAAACCTTCAAAATTACTTCCGACTGTATGGTGATAAACAGTGGCGGTACCTCTCATGGGCCTGCCGGTTATGTTATCCTGCAGCTGCATGCGGGGGCCAATAGTAATTTCACCGATTTCCATTTGAAAGCTGGAATCCCAGACCCCGCTTGCCACTATAGCAAGCATATTGTCCCTTCCCTGTCCGGAAATATGACCGCTCCAGGTTCCGAAAAACAGATCGTCTGCGGTGGCCCTCATCCTGCAGCCGGCAGGAAACAACATAATAATGGCTAAGATTATAATCCACAAATATCTTCTTGAAGGCATAAACCTCCTTCAGTTATTAAAAGCGTATAAATCAACCCGGATTTAAGCCTCTATCTCGATCTCTACTCTTCTGTTTAGACTTCCTGCTTCTTCACGGAAGTTTCCTTCAGCATCGACGTCGGGTACTTTAAGCTCAGTGTCCCCTCGGCCATCGACAAGAAATTCCCAGCCTTCTATGCCATTATCCTGGACCCAGACCTCAAACCAGTCTTTGACTGCAGTGGCTCTATCAATGGATAGCTGAAGGTTAGAGGCTGCATCTCCCCTGCTGTCTGTATGTCCTATAAAGGTTATCTCTGCTTCGGGGATGGCTGCATATAAGTCGTTTGCAAGCTCTTCTAGCACTTCATCTGCAGCAGGTTTAAGTTCCGAACTTCCTGTATCAAACAGCACATCACCCGGTAAGGGGGGCGGCTCTTTTATATCGATTTCAGGCTTTTCAAGGGGTTCTGCACCCGGAAGCCTCCACATTTCCAGAGGTCCGTCATTTCGAACCACAGCTAGATGACCTCCATCTGGTGTAAAAGCCAGAACTCTTGCACCGTCTGTGGTTCCTTCTAAAGTCTGGTCAAGCGTATAGAGAAGTGCCCCGGTTTCTGTGTCCCACACGGTGGTCGCAAGATGGATAGATGCTACCGCAATAAGACTTCCATCAGGTGAAAAAGCTATATCAATGGGCATCTTATCAATTTCAAGATCTGAAATTTTCTCAGTACCCTCAACAGTCCACAGGCGCACCTTATTATTAAAATCCTCTTTTATTATACCTGCCATAATCTCTCCATCCGGAGAAAATTTAAAAGCATGCTTCGTACTTCCCACCAGCGTGTTTAGCTCAACTGCAGCAGTTATCTGCTCCTGCTCCATATCCCAGATATTTACAGTTGCTTCATCAGACCAGTGAAGGGCTGCTAAAAGATCCCCTGACGGATGATAATCAATTGCCCATATATAGCCAGGCTTTCCAGTCTCAGGTGCTTCAAGTTCAGCTGCCAGATCACCACTCTCGATATCCCATATCCACACCAGTCCATCCCGGTTTGCGGTGGCTACATTCTTTCCATCAGGGGAAAATGATAGCCTGCTATCATAACCGCCATGCAGCTGGAATAGTTCGCTATTGTCTTCGGCATCTATTAAAGATACACCGCCCAGCGCCACTCCAACTCCAAATACCGAACCGTCAGGGGAGTAGTCCATATCATCTACGGAATGGCGGTGGGTTGTGATGGCATTTACAGGCGTACCGTCATACAGAAGATGGGTATAGGTGGTAAGATAGGAGCCCACAGTAAGAGTTTGCCCATCAGGCGAGGCAGCTATTGACTCAAGCTTAAAATCCTGATCTTCATGGTCAAATATCCAGAGGAGTTCAGGCTCGCCTTCAATAGCTTCTTCTTCCGGTTCTTCTATATCTTCCGGCTCTGCCTCTGTGACTTCTGGTTCTTCTATGTCTTCCGGCTCTTCATCAATTATAGTTTCCTCCTCGACAGCGGGTTCCTCTATAACCTCAGGCTCAGAAGCCCTGCAGGCGGTAGCAAGAGCCAGGCCAATAATAGTCATAATAATAATTACCAGTCTAATTGGAACTCTTAGACTTTTCATAAGTTTTCCTTTCTCGTAAATATTGATAGTAATGTTTATTTCCCGATAAAAAGTTAATGCTGATGCATAGTTAAAGATTTAATTCACTAAAATTTTGCGGTAAATAGAAGATTCTAGTAACTACAAAGCTTTGAAAAAAAGGCCAGTGTTTAAAACCTCTTAGAATTAAATTAGCAATACAGGTTAGAAATAATTATTCAGTAAGCCATAAATAATTAAGGGCAAGTCTGCTACTCAATCTATTTGGTTATCAAAGGACTTTTGCTATTATCGAGCTTATTGCTTGAAATATAGCATAAAAATTCTTAATTTGGAAATCGCCTTTGCAGATATTGCTAAAAAGTTGAAGCCGAAAAAAGATATATTTTCTAATAAAATCCATATACATCCGGCCAATCAGGGATCTTTTCTACCGCCTTTTAAGCTTTGAGTCATTATGGGAATTGCCCAGGGTAAAGGTCTTCTTTATAATCTTATGTTCTTAAATACTGACAATCATCCTCATCAAACTTCGGATGTAATATGTAGGATTGCAAAATTATGCACAGGATTCTTATTGATAAAACCTAAACTACCCTTCCGATTTCTTTTTATGTTTTAATTACAGGAGAAAATCTTTATAATGTTACGAAATTTATTATAAAAAATATGGAACGGGGTAGTCTAAATTGAAATCAATCAGATGCAGCGGATTAAAGATTATAGCAATACTGGTATTGGGAAGCTTTTTTCCCCTGGTGGTATTAGCTGGTTTGCCGGGATGCAGGACAACTGAAAAAGATCCAGTCGAAGAAAAACAGGTGCAGGAGATCCTTGAACCCGAAGAATCCGTGGAGGAGGAACCGGAAGAAGATATAGATATAATCGAAGATGATATTATCGAAGAAGATATTATCTCAGACGAAGAAGATATTATCTCAGATAATATAAATATGCTCAGCGGCCTGGAGTTAACCGATTCAGTACAAAATTACAGGCCGCTGGCAATAATGGTCCAGAACAGTCCAAAAGCCAGGCCGCACTCCGGATTGATATATGCAGATATGGTATTTGAAGCGGTAGCCGAATATGGTGTTACCCGGTATGTCGCATTATTTTCATCGTCTGACGTTGATATATTGGGTCCGGTTAGAAGTGCCAGGATTTATTTTGCAGAAATAGCCAGGAGTTTTAACCCTATATATACATTCTGGGGCACATACCCTGAGGGGTATACTGCAATTAAAAACATGGATATGGATGTGCTTGATGCAAATAGTGCTGCTTATGTTCCGCATACCAGCGCCGGTTGGAGGGACCACTCCCGAAGCGATGCGCTCGAGCATACTGCATTCATCGATACATATGGGATAAAAGAAGATGCTGCTAAATACGGTTATTCACTTGAGGGCGGCCAGTCCCCCATGGCATTTAAGATAGATGCCCCGGATCCTCAGAGAGGAAATATTTCAGAGATCACTGTAGACTTTTCAAGCAGTACATATATAACCGGTTTTTCTTATGACAAAAATACCAATAAATATTTAAAATCACTGGCCGGCAGCCCGCATATCGATTTTGAATCAGGACAGCAATTAAGCTTAAATAATATAATAGTGATCATAACCGATATAGACGGCCCACTGAGTAATGCAGGCCATATGATGATAAGGA
>CAZDXU010000029.1:0-8832 GCA_964509585.1 uncultured Actinomycetota bacterium
CTTCCGGTCATATCCTCATGCGGGTTCAGGACCCTGGAAAGGTTTGAAGAGACCAGGGAGATGATGGGGACCTATGTGACCATAATCATATATGCTGACAGGGAGCAGTCCGCAGAGATAATGGAGTCAGCTTTTTCACGTATACAGGATATATCGGATATTGCATCCATATACGACCGGGAAAGCCAGATGTCGGAACTCAACCGCCAGGGCAGGATTGTAGGGGCTTCCCCGGAGCTGGTGGAACTTATCAGTCTTTCCCAGGAATATTACAGGTTATCCGGGGGCAGTTTTGATATCACTATAAGTCCCGTTCTCAGATTGTGGCAGGAGGGACTTTGGAAGGAAAGTACGGAAGTCCAGCAGGAAAAGATAGAAGAAGCCCTGGCACTGGTAGGCTCGGATATGATAACTATAGAGGATGATAATATTTATTTTACCACCGAAGGCATGTCGGCTGACCTTGGCGGCATAGCCAAAGGATATGCAGTCGACCAGTCCCTGGAAGTGATAGCTGGATACGGCATTGTATCTGCCCTGGTAAATGCGGGGGGTGACGTGGGCACTATAGGTAAAAGGGCAGACGGGAAAAAATGGATGGTAGAACTCGATGACCCTTACGTTCCTGATGACGGCAGTCCCGGACCGGAACCCCTTCCCTCATTCGAATTCGAGGATATGGCAGCAGCTACTTCCGGGAATTATTATCGCTATTATGACCCTGAGAGGGAGGTACATCATATAACTGATCCACATACCGGCTATTCGGCAGATAAATGCATAAGCGCCACCATTATTGCAAATACATGCACTGAGGCTGATGTACTTGCCACCGCAATATTTGTCATGGGTCCCGGAACGGGCATGGACCTGGTGGAGGACCTGGAAGGCGTAGAAGCCCTGATAATCGATAGTGATGGAAATATATACCATTCTTCTGGACTTTTTAAATATATTGAGTAAAATACAAAAAGCTTTTATTTTTTTTGGGGGCAAATGAGTATCTTAATCAAGAAAAAAAGCAGATTCAGGGGACTTGATCTACCAGAGAACAAGTTTACCGAGCATAAACCTATTGAGGCCATACCCATCCCAAAAACAGCTGTAATACCGCTGGTCCAGAATATAGGCGCTCCCTGCAGTTTTATTATCGAAAAGGGGGATATGGTAAAGACCGGCCAGAAGATAGCTGACAGCAAGAGCTATGTATCTGCCCCCATCCATTCATCCATCTCGGGAAAGGTAAAAAGATTATCAAAGATCCTTAATCCTGCAACCGGTACGTTGATGGATTCTTGTGTGATAGAATCAGACGGGCAAGACAGCCGGGTGCAGGCCGATCCTTTATTTGATATAAATAGATCCGGGGACTATAAACGGCTGGCTGGTATTATAGACTCCATGGCTAAAGAGGATATTTTAAAGAAGATAAGAGAAGCCGGGATAGTGGGGCTGGGGGGAGCAGCCTTTCCCACACATGTAAAGCTGAACCCTCCTCCGGAAAAAGAAATAGACACAGTCATCCTTAACGGATGTGAATGCGAGCCGTATATAACTTCAGACCACAGGGTAATGCTGGAATCCGGCAAGCAGGTGCTGGCGGGTCTTTATATAATAAAGAGGCTTTTGGATCCCGCTGATATCTATATTGCCATAGAGGATAACAAGAAGGATGCCATCGAGTATATGAAGGAACTGGTCTTAGAGATGGGCTTTGAGGACATATGCCGGATAGTCAGTCTTCCGTCCAGGTATCCCATGGGAGCCGAAAAAACCCTTATAAAGACAATAGTCAACAGGGCCGTGCCCATGGGAGGACTGCCCATGGATGTAGGGGTAGTGGTAAATAATGTGACTACTTCCAAAGCTATTTATGAAGCAGTCATAGAAGGCCAGCCCCTTATAAGCAAAGTGATAACCATTACCGGCGAGTATGAAGAGATGAAAAATGTGCTGGTAAGGATAGGAACTCCCATAAGTGAACTGCTTGAGATGTGCGGCATAAACCGGGCCAAGGCAAATAAGGTAATAGTGGGCGGTCCCATGATGGGGAATCTTCTTTTAGACCCCGATTTCCCGGTGACAAAGGGGGCAAACTGCATACTTGCCGTTGACAGCAGGATACCGGAAGAACAGAACTGCATAAACTGCGGCAGATGTGTTAAGATATGCCCCATGAATCTGGAACCCCTGATATATGTAAGAAATGTCAAAAGCGGTAAAACTAAAGGACTTGAGGATTTTTATATAAGTAATTGCATAGAATGCGGTTCCTGCGCCTATGTCTGTCCCTCAAATATTCCCATTGTGGGTTATATAAAGGCAGGCAAGGCCATGCTGGCCCGGGAAAAAAATGCTAAATAAGGATCACAGATGAACAGGGATAATACAGATATACAGAAAAATATGCTGATCACTCATGCTCCGCATATATGGAAGGGTTTTTCTGTTTCCAGGATAATGTATATCGTGGTCATAGCGCTGCTTTTTCCCACGGCCGCAGCCATATATTTCTTCGGTTATTACAGCATAATACTTATAGTTGCCTGTGTAGCAGCGGCAGTGCTTACTGAGTTCGTGATAAAGAAGCTCAGGCATAAGAGATTTGTAATGGACGGAAGTGCCGTTATAACCGGGCTTCTATTCGCGCTGGTACTACCTCCCAGGCTGCCCCTTTGGATGGCAATAGTGGGAGCGGTTTTTGCCATCGCTATAGCCAAGGAAGCTTTCGGGGGACTGGGATATAATATATTCAATCCAGCCCTGGCAGGAAGGGCATTTCTGGTAGTCTGTTTCCCCGGTGAGATGACTACCTGGGTACTTCCCACATATTTCAATATGGATGCAGTTACTGGTCCTTCGCCCCTGGGCGAGAATTTTTCCTACCAGGTGGACAGGCTCCAGATGTATAAAGACCTCCTCTTTGGAAATACTTCAGGTTCCATGGGCGAGACTTCGGCGCTGCTCATAATAGCTGGGGGAATAATACTGCTTGGTTTCAGGATAATAGACTGGAGGATCCCGCTTTTCTATATAGGCACCGTGGCCCTGGGCTCATTTCTGGTGGGGCAGGATGTGGCATACCAGCTTCTGGCCGGAGGACTTATGATAGGTGCATTCTTTATGGCCACGGATTATGCGACCTCGCCGGTCACGGGAAATGGAAGGATAATATTTGCGGTGGGACTGGGCGTGCTTACCGTTCTTTTCAGGAATTTCGGACCCATGCCGGAGGGAGTGGCTTTTTCCATCCTTATAATGAATGCATTCACGCCGCTTATCGATAAATATGTAAAACTAAGGCCTTTCGGGTATCAGAGAAAGAAGAAAAATGCTTGAAAGACTAAAATCCAAAAGATTCTATCCTGTAATATTTTTGACCATAATAGTGCTGGTATCAGTAAGCCTGCTGCTATATATCAATACATTTACTTCTGAAGTAGTAGAAGCCCAGAACCGCGCCAGGATACAGGAAGTACTGCAAAGCATATTTCCAGACCTGACTGATTTCCAGGAGGATGAAGGCCTTATCATCATCTATAAAGGTGACAGTATTGAAGGCTATGCTTTCACTGCTTCCGGAAGCGGATACAGCGGTGCTATAAATATGCTGGTAGGCATAAATCCGGATCACAACATAAAGGATATATCAATATTGTCACAGACAGAGACACCGGGGCTGGGCAGCAGGATAACAGAGAAAGAGTTCACCGAACAGTTTGCAGGCCTGGCACCGGATGATATAGTACTTTCCAGGGACGGGGGCAGTATAGATGCCATTACCGGAGCTACCATCAGTTCAAGGGCTGTTACGGATGCTGTAAGGGAAGAGATGTCAAGAGTAATCGAGATGCTCTTAAAATAATATCAGGCAGTTTTAATAATATGGAAGAAAAGACAAAAAAAGACAGTTACGGGACCAGACAGGGCAGAGGATACACATTCTGGAAGGAAATGGCAAAGGGGCTGGTGATCTCTAACCCGGTTTTCATCCTGACCCTGGGACTCTGTCCGGTACTGGCAGTGACCAGTTCCATTGATAATGCTCTGGGAATGGGCGCCGGGGTCATATTCGTACTCCTGTGCTCCAATATAATAATATCTGCTGCGAGGAAGGCTATTCCTCCACTGGTGCGGATACCGGTATTTATAGTGATAATAGCAACATTTGTCACCATATTGAGCCTGGTCTTTGAAGCATACCTTCCTCCGCTTCATGAATCGCTGGGCATATACCTGTCGCTTATCGTAGTAAACTGCATTATCCTGGGAAGGGCGGAAGTCTTTGCCTCCAGGAATAATGTATTATATTCCATAGCCGATGCCATAGGGATCGGTCTGGGTTTTACCATAGCCCTTATAATGATATCCCTCTTCAGAGAGATACTTGGTACCGGCGGCCTTGCGGTATTCGGTTTCCAGCTTTTCAGTATTCCGGTACTTTCTGACCATCCCATGACTTTCTTTATCTCCCCTCCGGGAGCATTCCTGGTCATCGGTCTTCTGATGGGGCTTTTCAGGTGGATAGGAGTGATAAAAGGTGAATGATCTTATTACAATATTCGTGGTCATGGCGCTGGTCAACAATATAGTGCTGGCCAAATTTTTGGGGCTGTGCCCATTCTTCGGGGTATCAAAGAAGCTTTCCAATGCGGTAAGCATGGGTATGGCTGTGACCCTGGTGATGCTTATTGCGTCTATCGCAACCTCGGTCATCTACAACTATCTTCTGGTGCCGTTCAATGTGGAATTTATGCAAATAGTCCTGTATATACTGGTCATAGCTTCCCTGGTTCAGATAGTGGAGCTTATTATAAAAAGGACTAATATAAACCTGTACAATTCACTGGGTATCTACCTCCCCCTTATAACCACCAACTGTGCCGTACTGGGAATCACTCTTATAAATTCGGCCGGTGATTATACCTTGCTCCAGAGCATAGCAAGCGCACTGGGAGGGGGGATAGGTTTCACCCTGGTACTCATAATAATGTCGGGTATAAGGGAAAAGCTTGATATGGCTGAGACCCCTCCTGCCATGAAGGGCCTGCCCATAGCCTTTATAACAGCAGCTCTTTTGGCCCTGGCTTTTATGGGTTTTAACGGATTGATGTAAGTACTGAAAGTGTAAGAATATCATGAGTGTATATGCGATAATAGGAATACTGACTGCCATAGGGGTTGTTTGCGGCGTGCTTATCTATATAGTAAACCGGGTGCTGCCAGATGAACCGGAAAGCCTAAAAAAAGCAGAAGCTGTGTCAAAAAACCTGCCCGGCATGAACTGCGGTGCCTGCGGATATCCCGGCTGTTTTGCCTATGCCCAGGCGCTTTCCAAGGATAAGGATATATTCTTTAGCAATACATGCGCCACCGTGCTCCAGGAGCCGGAGATGTTAAAGGGCCTTGAAGACCTTCTGGGACTGGAAATAGACACTTCCAGCATGGACAAGAAAGCTGTGGTCAGGTGTTACGGCAATTCAAAATGGATGGGCGAATACACGGGGGTAAAGTCCTGCAGTGCCGCAGACAAGCTTTCAGGCGGACCCAAAGAGTGTCCCTTTGGCTGCCTGGGGTTCGGAGACTGTGTAGCGGTCTGCCCTAATAATGCTATCAGCATAGATAAAAAACAAGGGACAGCCATTGTAGACCCTGATAAATGTTCCGGATGCGGATTATGCGTAAAGGCATGTCCCCGCAATATAATAGAGCTGGTCCAGTCTTATGCCAATATAGTCTTTTTATGCAATTATCAGTCCATTAAGAATGTACCCGGCCGCAAGAAGTGCGATGTGGGATGCCTCCACTGCAAAAGATGCTTCAAGGCCTGTGAAAATGATGCCATCATCTGGAATGAGGAAAAAGGCATACCCGAGTTCGATTTTTCTAAATGCACACTATGCGGCAAATGCATAGAAATATGCCCCCATGACAGACTGGTGGAGCTTTCCGACATCGTGCTCAAGGAAAAACTTGGACTGGTATCGTCACTGGATAAGAAGGAGAAGGAGTGATCACCTTCTGCCGATGCAGTTTTCCCGGGGGCAGAGGTCACAGGCTACCCTGGTCCTGTTTATCTTATCTTCGCGCCCGAAACCATATACCCCGGATACGGACATAAAAGGCAACATCAGGCAGCTGTCGTTCAGCCTTACTCCTATCTTTGATCCGTCTACCATGCCAAAGATCTCCTTCTGCTCCTCTATGGTCCATTTGAATTGGCCCGGTGAATAGGTGCAGGTGGCTTCGTAGCCCTCCCGAAGGTTTTCCTGTTTTATTGTTTTTCCCACATATTCACCAGCCAGAGTAAGCATGCTGGTGGTAAGGGCATCAAGAATTATGGAGCCCAGGGTGTCTCCGCTATCCTTCTGGGCTTTTGCCAGCTTTTCTATTTTTTCCCCCAGGGTAAAAATAAATATAACTGCTTCCTCGGAGCCGGTAAGTATTTTTGATATATTGGGTCCCCTGAATATGTGGCCCGATGCAAAAAATACGGAATCCCCCTGGATTTCTTTTATTTTAAATGTATCATAGACAGCCCCGGGATCAAGGGCTTCTATGGCCCCGGCCTTTTTTTCGGCCAGCATTTTCTCCATTCCGGGTATGAGTCTTCCGCCCATTAACTTTGTCAAAAAATCTTTTCCTACGTCTTCCGGTATATCCAGTTTTATATTTCTTATTATCTTCAAGATTAAAATACCCCTTTTCTAATAATTATTTTCCAGTAGATTATATTATATGCAGGGAAGGCGGGCAAATATTATATGCATGGAACAATGGATATAATACCAATTTTTAACAGAATTCCTTTTTAAGCATAAGGGTTTAAAGGTATAATGTTCTTCAAAGCTATTAGCATGGAAAGGAAAAATAATAAAAATGGATGAAAAGATGCTGGAAAAGATAAAGGAGCAGGTAGAAAAGGAGCCGTATGTCAGGCTTTTTGATATAAAGCTGTTGGAGCTTAAGCCAGGATACAGTAAAGCCCGCATGCAAATAAAAGATGATCATGGAAACCTTCATTCCACCACCCATGGCGGAGCCATATTCTCCCTGGTGGATGTAGCATTCGGGTCAGCTGCCAATTCATACGGGATTGTAACCGTAGCATTGAATATCGAGATAAACTATATAAGACCCTCCAAACCTGGCGATATACTGACTGCCGCAGCTTCAGAAGTAAGCAGGGGCAAAACAGTTGGCACCTACAATATCATAGTAAAGAACCAGAATGATAAAATAATAGCCTCCAGCCAGGCGATCGGGTTCATAATGGGAAAGAAGCTTCCGTTTTTAGATGAAGTAAAGGACAGGCAGGCATAGATTGAGAATAATCTACACATCAGATATCCATCTAAGCTCCGCAAGCAAGGAGAGACTGGCTGCACTGGAAGATATCCTGAAAAAGGCCGGGGAAGAAAAAGCACACCTTCTGGTCATAAGCGGTGATATGTTTGACTCCAATGAGGAAGCAGATATCTTAAGGCCCGGGCTGAGAAAGATGCTGTCCTCCCTGCCGTTTACCATAATGGCCATTCCTGGCAACCATGATATGGATGCATACAGGGCCGATATGAATTTCGGAGACAGCATCAAAGTATTGAACCGGCATCCATTTGAGGTGCTCGACTTCGAAGAAGTAAGGATAACCGCGGTCCCATATGAAAACCAGGCCTTCAATGACCTGGCCGGTCCGCTCAGGGAAAGCATTAACGGCAAAAGAATAAATATACTGGTAATACACTGCACCCTGGATATACCTTACCTGGCTGATGACGGATACGGAGACGAGAAGAAGCAGGCGTATTTACCTGTCAATTCGAAGATACTGGGAAATATAGGGTTTGATTATGTGTTTGCCGGGCACTTCCATTCCAGGACTGTAGAAAACCGCCTGTCAGAGAAGACGCTGTTTATGTATTCGGGCAGTCCGGTATCTGTATCCAGGAAGGAGAAAGGCAGGCGCACTGCCGTGCTTCTGGATACGGAAAGACCTTCCAGCGAACGGATAAGGCTTCTTCCCCTGGATTCCTTCTATTATGAAGATATAGAAATAGACTTCTCGCCGGAAATGGAATCTGAAATATTGAAAGAGATGGAAAATACAATAAAAAAATACAGCGGCCACAGGGTCGATATATGCCTTAAAATCGGCGGATTCATATCCTCTGGCGAGAAGGATATGGCGGGCATCATAAAAAAGCTGGTGGAGAAAAATACCGGGGAGAATATGGCAATCGAAGTGGTAGAACAGTACCGGGATATAAGTTCTGTCCTGGAAGATCCCCTGTACGGGGCATTTAAAGAAAGGCTTAAACAGGCTGAGCTGGAAGAAGGATTTGAAAAGGAAATGGAAGAGATGGTAATATCGCAGTTTTCAAGAATAAAAACCAGGTAGCATATGAGGATAAAAAAGATACATATCATAAAGTATGGACCCATAAACGCACTTGAGCTTGATATCAGTCCCGGTCTGCAGGTAATAATGGGCCCCAATGAGTCCGGAAAGACCCTCACCATAGATGCAGTGATCAAGATGCTGCTGGAGGGAAAGACAAGGGATTTTGAACATATTGACAGAGTCAGCCAGGAACCGGAAGGATATATACTTTTTGAGGACAGCCAGGGCAAGGAGCAGAAAGTAGATATAAGGAAAGGCCTGGAAAGGCATATGGATCTGGGGGGAATGGACTTAAGGAATATTTTTATCATCCGCGACAGCGACCTTACCCTGAGGGATGAGTGCGGATATTTCAGGAATATAACCGATAAGCTTACCGGTCTCAGGCTGGAACAGATAGAAGATATCATGTCTTATATACAGGATTTCGG
>CAZDXU010000030.1:0-5093 GCA_964509585.1 uncultured Actinomycetota bacterium
CCGGATATGGATTTTACTCCATTTTCGGTGCAGTATATGGGAGCGCCGGGAATCCTTTCCATCAAAGCCGGCAGACCCCCGCTGTGATCTATCTCTGCATGATTTGCCACTATACAGTCTATCTTCTCTATGTCTATCTCTTTTTCCAGTTCGGTGACAAATTCATCACCAAATGGTTTCCATACCGTATCAATAAGTACATTCTTTTCGCCTTCGATCAGGTATGAATTGTAGGTGGTGCCCCTGTAGGTAGAATATTCCTCTCCATGGAACTTTCTGATCTCCCAGTCTACCTTACCTACCCATTTTATATCATTTTTAATTGTTACAGCCATTTTTCCTTCCTTTCTAATAGTCATCCATATATTTATCGATACTGATCCTGTGCCTGTAAATATCCTTCCATGGATCCTCCCTCTGGCCCAGCCTTTTGAATATATTGCCGACAGTCCATGAACGGGCAGTAATATTACTGTCACCAAGTTCATCCCAATCCAGAGGAGCCGCAACCGGGGCTTCATCCAGCAGCCTGATCGAATAGGGACATACGCTGGTTATGCCATAAGAATTCCGCATGTAATCCATAAAAAGTCTTCCCCGCCGCTTGTCTTTTTGCTGCCGAATGGTAAGCTTATCGGGATATCTGTCCGATAGTTCCCGGCCGATCTTCTTTGTATATTCCCTGATACGTTCAAAGCCGTTTTCTGGTTTTATGGGTATGGCCACATGCAGGCCCCTGGATCCCGTGGTCATGACAAAACTTCTTATGGACCTGTGTTCAAAATATTCCCTGAGCTTTCGAGCTCCGAACTTTACCAGGTCGAATCCCTTTCCTTCGGGCGGATCCAGATCGAATATGATCTTATCAGGATTCCCCAGGCTGCTGGTCCTGCTCAGCCAGATATGTATAGTTATGCAGGCAAGGTTTGCCATGACTGCCAGGGTTTTTTTATCATCACATATTATATGGGTTATACTGCCGCCATCACTCTTGGTGACTTCCACCGTCTCGACCCAGGAAGGAAAATAATTACCGGCCCTCTGCTGATAGAAGGATTCTCCTCTTATGCCGTCAGGCGCCCTTTTCATATTTACCGGCCTCTGCCTGAGGTGCCTCAGCATGTGGGAAGATATACTAGTATAATATCCCACCAGGTCTGATTTGGTAAAACCTATATCCGGGAACAGCACCTTATCCGGATTTGATATCTCGATATTTTTATTTGTCGCTGTATATTCCTCCATATTACCTGTCTTTATGCCCTTATCTCTGGTGGCGGCCGATGCATGGCTCTCATCAATCAAACCGTGATTGAATATCTATAAACCTCACTATATCTTCCCTGGCGACAAAGCCCTCAAGTTTTTTCCCGGCATCACTGCTATATATGCCATGCGGTATACTGCCATACCGGCAGTGCCGGCAGCATCCCGGTGAAGTAGGAAAAACCAAAGTAAAATGCAAACAGGGCAACGATTATTAACCAGCTGTAATCCAGCCCTATCTCTATGCCCAATACTCTGAATAATCTTACTGAATATTTAAACATGTCCTCCTGGAAAAAATAGGACTGGTATCTGTCCTTCCTCTAATCTTCTATTATTATGGCCTGGCTGGGGCAGTTCTCGGCAGCTTCGGCTATACAGTCTTCATCATATTCATCAAGGTCTTCCTTTATGATAACTGCAATATCATCATCCACTCTGAACACTTCCGGGCAAGTCTCCTCGCAGACTCCTTCACCGGTACAGCGTTCCCTGTCAATACTTAAATCCATAACATCATCATGCTCCTAAATAAACCTGTCCACGATACCTTTTATATCGATATTCCTTATCACATGTTCACAAAGCGGTTTCTTTTCTATCTGCTTCAATCCATATTCATAAGTATCTCTATCTACATCATAGAATATGCCGGTAGGTATTTTCTTCTGCTCTGCGGATTTTTCAAAAGCTGCCATCAGGTCTTTTCTGTCATATTTTTTTTCATCCTCCAGCCGGTAGATAACCTCCCTGTATGAATCATAGGTATTCTGGCGGTTGAAAGTGACACAGGGCTGCAATACATCTATGAAAGAAAATCCCTTATGCCTTATAGCTGCCTTGATCATGCCGGTAAGCTGCTTTACATCCCCGGAAAACCCCCTGGCCACAAATGTCGCCCCGCTGGCAAGGGCCAGCATCACAGGATTTACCGGTTCTTCAAGTACTCCATGGGGCGTCGATTTGGTCTGGAATCCTTCATCACTTGTGGGGGATGCCTGGCCGGTGGTCAGGCCGTAGACCCGGTTATCATGCAGTATGCAGGTTATATCGATATTCCTCCTGCAGCTGTGCATAAAATGATTAGCCCCAATGCCCACACCGTCGCCATCACCTACCATAGTCAGTACTTTCAGCCTGTGGTTGGCAAGCTTTGCCCCGGTGGCCACGGGCAGGGCCCTGCCGTGAAGCGCATGGAAGGCATTAGTTCGGATAAAATTGGTCCCGTTTCCCGAACATCCTATACCATACACTATAAGTATCTCATGCGGTTTGAGTTTAAGGCCGATAAAAGCTTTCTTGGCCGCATTCCATATTCCGAAATTTCCGCAGCCCAGGCACCATGTAGGTCTGGTACCGGTGTTAAAATCACCGGGTTCCAGGTCATATCTTTTATTCTTATTTTTATTGTCTGTCATAATATCTCCAGGATCTTTTTAGGATACAAGTTTTTCAATTGAGGAAGCTATTTCATCCGGCAGGAACTGCCTGCCGCTGTATTTCAAAAATTCGGCCTTGATGCTTTTTCCGGTGAACATCTTTATGAGTTTTCCGAACTGGGCTGTCTTATTGTTCTCTATAACGATATTCTTGTTCTCGCTGTCAAAATGTTTTTCAAAGTAATCAGACCTGAAAGGATACAGGTATTTGAAATGGGTAAGGTTTATCATATTTTTATTTCCATTGAGCATGTTCATAGCTTCCAGTATGGGCCCCTTGCATGACCCCCAGCTCCATATGTTTACATTTGCATTATCCGGTCCGTATCTTTCCGGTTCAGGGATCTCCTTTACCAGTTCGCCTATCTTATTGAACCTCTTTTCCATCATCTTCTTCCGGTTCAGGGCCGAGTCATCTGAAAAACCATATTCATCATGCTCGTCCGTATTTGCTATATAGAGGCCTTTTTCCAGGCCGGGGACTGCTCTTGGGGATATGCCGTTATCTGTGAATTCATACCTTTTGTAGTCCTCGGGAAGATCTTTTTCTTCAGATATCAATTTACCCCTGTCTGTCTCGATCCTGGACTGGTCCAGATCCTTGCAGGTAAACTGACTCTCCGAGAGGTATTTATCCAACATTATTATTACCGGTATCTGGTACTTTTCTGCCAGGTTAAATGCTTCACCTGTCATGTAAAATGCTTCTTCCGGGTCACCTGGTGCCATTACCACCCTCAAAAACTCTCCATGGGCTGCATGGACCGCAAACAGGAGGTCGCCCTGTTCTGTCCAGGTGGGAAGACCGGTAGCGGGGGCAGGTCTCTGGCTCAGGACCATAACCAGGGGCGTCTCGGTCATGGCAGCAGCGCTGAGTCCTTCATTCATAAGTGCAAAACCGCCTCCGGAGGTGGCCAGCATGGACCTGGCTCCGGCATATGAAGCCCCTATTGCCATATTTACCACCGCCAGTTCGCTCTCGGCATGTTTTACTATAATATTGTAATCATTCTCCACTGATGCGAATGAATGCAGTATGGAAGATGCAGGCGTCATGGGATAGGCTACATAGAATTTGCAGCCTGATCTTACTCCTCCCAGGAATACTGCATCATTTCCGGTAAGCAGTATCCTGCGGATTTTTTTTACCTTTTGCAGGCTGAATGGTATCCTGCCCAGTTTTTCTCTGGTGTATTTATAGCCCAGTTCTGCGGCTTTGACATTCTGCTGGACTACTTTCTCGCCCTTGCTGGAAAAATTATCCTCTATTGCCTTCTTGAGGCTTTCAAGTCCTATATTGGAAAAAGCAATGGATGAACCAAGAGCCACATTATTCCGCACTATTTCCGGTGCATCTATACTTTCGGCCATCTCTTTTAAGGGAAGATCGAAGTAGGTTATGTTCTTTCTCTTCTCTACCCCCTTTTCCATATCTATATTACCGGCATCATAGATAAGGTAGCCGCCCGGTGTGATCTCATCGTTATGTATGGTTATGGAATTGGAATCCAGGGCTACCATTATATTCAGCTCACGGGAAAGAGAGAAGATCTCTTCAGAGCTTGCCCTGGCTGTATAGGTATTATGCCCTCCCTGTATCAGCGAAGGATATTCATTACCATCGATCAGATTATACCCGCTCCTGGAAAAAGTCCTTGAAAATATCTGCCCTGCAGACATGATCCCGTAACCTGCGGGCCCCCCTATCTTCCAGTTGAGGTTCTTGACTATCATATTATTCCTTCCTTAAAACGCAATAATTATAAAATGATTTATCTAAAACGTTTTTTATGATAATATTATTTCTTTTATTTGTCAACATAGAATATTAAAGTGGTGGGTCGGTTCATTGTAATTTTACTTACCTTCTTACTGTCCGTAACATTATTCCCAACATTTTGACATTTCCAGAAGACATTACTGATATGATTATTTGAATCTCCCTATATCTCAAATTCCTTATCATCTCCGGGAGCTATTCGATAAGTCTTATCTTTGAAACCTATTTTTACAGGGCTCCCCGGTCCCGGGTGGTTATGCAATTTGAGGCGCTTGCCGGTAATATATACATCAATATAGTTGTTACAGTATTTTATTCTAAATCCAAGACTCCTCAGGCCTGCCGGTAATCTCGGATTGAACCACATGACGCTTCCCCGGTTTTCAATACCGGAGTAACACCTCAAAATGAGATCGACAGTGCCTGACATGGCTCCCAGATGGATCCCTTCTCTGGTAGTCCCGCCCTGTATATCCTCGATATCACTTTCAAGAGCATCCTGAAAAAGCGTCCAGGACATCTCTCTTTCAGACCGGGAAAGGACCCAGGCATGGACCACCCTGCTAAGCGTGGAGCCGTTTGAAGTACGTTCCAGGTAGTAATCTATA
>CAZDXU010000031.1:0-4461 GCA_964509585.1 uncultured Actinomycetota bacterium
TATATCTGGTATATATGACTTTTAGATTGGTAAAGAAATCCTTATTTGTCTTACCCTTGGAGAAATTTCCCAGTCCTGAATTTTTTACTCCGCCAAACGGCATATATCCGTCTGTGACCGTCCCGTGATTTATGTGGACCATTCCGGATCGGATATGTTGCTGAAATCTATATATGTGGTCCAGATCATCAGTAAAAATTGATGCGGCCAGGCCATACTGGGTATCATTTGCAACTGCAAGCGCTTCATCGAAGGAACCTGCTTTGATGCTCACCAGAACCGGGCCGAAGATCTCTTCCCTGGCTACCTTCATGGACGGAGTCACGCCGGTTATGAGTGTCGGTTCAATGTAGAAGCCCCGGTCATAAACTCCCCCAGAAAGATGTGCACCGCCAGCCTTTATGGCTGCCCCCTCTTTTTTTGCGCTCTCTATGTACTCCATTATATCTTTACCGGCCCTGCTGTTTATTATAGGGCCGATATCTACCTCCGGATCCATGCCGTCGCCAAGCACATATTCCTTCATCCTGGCAGCGATCATATCCTCGATTTTTTCTGCATCTTTTTCCAGCACTATAATACGGCTTATGGAAGTGCACCTCTGGCCGGCCAGGGCGAAGGCTGCAGATGAAACCTGTGCTGCCGCATATTCAAGGTCACTGTAGTCTATGACCACTGCCGGATTTTTCCCGCCCATCTCCAGCTGGACTTTGGAAAAGTTGTCGGCTGCCATCTGGTTTATCCTGCGGCCGACTGATGTAGAACCCGTAAAGGTTAGGCCCCGGACAAGAGGATTTCCGGAAAGGCTGTCGCCCATGGTGCTTCCTTTCCCGATTACCATATTGACAACACCCGGCGGAAACCCAGCCCTGTCAAATAATTCCATCAAAAGGACACCGCACAGGGGTGTATCGAATGCCGGTTTGAATACTACCGTATTACCGGCTACCAGTGCCGGGATTATCTTGCGGATAGGGGTAAGTATGGGAAAGTTCCAGGGTGTAATGGCCGCTACCACTCCCAGCGGCTCCCTTACAGCCACACTTGTCACCCCTTCCCTGTCGCTGGGCATGGTTATTCCTTCCATGCGCTGGCCCTCACCCAGTATATAGCTGCACTCAGTAAGGCCTCTTGAAGGTTCGGCTAATGCTTCCTTAAGGGTCTTTCCCTGCTCCCTGCATAGCGATTTCCCAATATTTTCCCTGTTCTTTTCGAGCAGCAGCATGAATTTTTTTATATATTTCTCTCTCTGGATGGGAAGCAGCCTGCCCCAGTCTTTAAACGCTATGTCTGCTGCTTCTACGGCACTGCCGGCATCACCTTTTGTTGAAAGAGGAAAATTCCCTATAGTATCTTTATTATCTGCAGGATTTAGATCCTTATAATATTCTCCAGAGGAAGGCGCGGTCCAATTCCCATCTATATAATTCATATAATCTTTAATGGCAGTCATAATTATCTTTCTGCCTGAATATCATAAAGTATTAAAAAGAATAAACTTATTACAGTCCGGATACCCCTATATCTCAAAGACTATCTTTATAAGGTCGCATTCGCGGGCTGCTCTAAAAGCATCTTCGGCTTCATCCAGGCTGAATGTCCTGGTAATGATCTTTCCCACTTCTACTTTTCCGGTCTCCAGCCATCTGATAGCCTGCATAAACTGGCTGGATACCTGTCCTACATCACCGTAGACAGTTATCTTATTCCTTAGAAGTTTTACCTGGTCAAAGCAGGCTTTGGGATAGAGCCCGAAAAGTACTACCCTGCCCCTGGCTGCCGCTATCTCGAATGTCATCTCCGTGGCCTTTGGTGAATTTGTGCACTCTACTACAATATCGGCTCCCCGGCCTCCGGTTATATCTGATACCGCCTTGATGTAATCAGCTTCATCTATATTTATAGTATGATCTGCCCCCAGACTGCTGGCTATCTCCAGCCTCTTTTTGTCTTTGCCGGTACCTATTATTATGATCTTTCCGGCACCTGCCGCCCTATATGCCATGGCATGCATGATGCCCAGGGAACCCGGTCCCAGTATGGCAACAGTCTCTCCCACCATGGGCCTTGACTGCTCCAGCGATCGGACCACCAACCCCAGGGGCTCAAGTACTGCTGCTTCAAAAAAGTTTACATTATGGGCAATTTTGTGGACCTGGGAAGCAGGGACTGAGATATATTCGGCAAATACCCCGGACCTGCTAATACCGATATGGGACCAGTTATTGCAGAGATTCTTAAAACCGCTTTTACACTGGTAGCAGGAACCGCAGCCGGATATGGCTTCCATGGCAACCCTGTCGCCAATATCAAGCCCTTTTACATCTTTGCCTATTTCTGCTATCTCTCCGGCTCCCTCATGTCCCATGATAAGGGGTATGGGGACGGGGGTCCTTCCCTTATACTTATTATTAAGGATAGATACATCGCTATTGCAGAGTCCTGCTGCCCTCACCCTTACCAGTACTTCGCCCTGGCCGGCCTTCGGTTTTTCAACTTCTGCTACTTTAAGCGAGCCTGCTTCTCCGGCAGCCTTTATTATCGCTTTCATCTTTCTCCTGCTGATATATATATTTTATTAATATGCTGGCCTTCTAGAGATCGAACTCTATGTCTATCGGCTTATTGATGCTGCCTGATTCCATAACAGCCATGGTTATCTCCAGTGTCTTAAGCCCGTCCTCTCCTGATGTCCTGGGCTCTTCTTCACCCTTTATGACCCTGCAGAAATGGCTTATCTGGTCGACATAGGGATCCCTGTATTCTATCTTTATCTCTTCTGTTTCCAGCGGATACTGCCAACCCTTCTTATCCGGATCGGGATAGTAGGTCTTGTTCATAGCCGGCACGGTAAGCGAAGCCTCCGTGCCCAGATATGTGTATATCTTTCCAAATGTCTTAAAGAAGAACGGGTTTTCCCTCATGGTGCACTCATATCCCCAGAGAGACGGGGCGGCATCAGACATAAGGATGCTGGCAAGGGTGCCGTCTTTGAAGCGCACATTGATGCTTACTGTATCCTCCACCTCGAAACCGCGGGTCTTGTTGCTTACCTCTGCATATACCCTGCCTATCTCGCCGTATATGTACCTCAGGTTATCTATCTCATGTATGGTATTTATGAGTATGGGCCCGCCGCTTCCCTTTGTCTTTCTCCAGGGACCGTCTACAAAATACTGGGCCGGCTTGTACATGCACCAGAGTATGGAAACCCCCACCAGGCTTCCCAGCTCTCCGCTTGCTATCATATCCTTTATGGCATTTACCTTGGCATTGAACCTCCGGTGATGGGCCACCAGGATCTTGACATTATTCTTTTTGGCGCTGGCTATGAGCTTCTTTGCCGAATCAACATCAGGAGCTATGGGCTTTTCCATCATGATGTGGAGGCCTCTTTCGGCGCATTCTATGCCTACGGGTTCATGCAGCTCATTGGCAAGAGCTATTATCACACCGTCAAGGTCCTCATCCTCTATCATCTTCAGGTGGTCATTGTAATACTTTACACCCATTTCCTTTGCCAGGTCTTCTATTTTTGGGTTCCTGTCGCATATTGCCGCCAGGTCACAGCCCCGGGCATCTTTTGCCCTCTCCACGTGGACCCTGCCTATCATGCCTACGCCTATGACGGCTATTTTTGCTTTTTTATTGTTATCCATTTCCGCTTTTACTGCCTTTTGGTCTTAAATTTTTAATAATAATTACCTGTAAGGAGGTGTTTATGGCGGAAAGCCCAGTACATATATATGCTTTCCTCCATTGGTGGGGCCCTTTAAGATATCCTCGATAAGCTTTTTATCCCTCTGGGTCATGTATTTGGTATCAGGAAGTTTTCCTGCAGGGAACTTATCCAGTATGTCATCATGGAGTTTCTTTAGATAATTTAGCGTCTTTTCCACTGCCGGCACTGCCTTCTTTGCATCGGCAAGAGTGGGTTTTCCTATCACTCCCTCGGGATATACCTCGCATTCAATGCCGCCGGCGCCTACTGCGCAGTGTCCGGGGATGGGGTTTCCGTATATGTCGCCGCCCCTGTCCAGGTGTCCGGGAGGCAAAAATCCCCAGGGCTCATTGTCAACCGAGTTTTCAGGCTGGCAAAGCTCCGGGAAAAGCGCCATCGCAAGTGACTGTTCAGCTTCACAGGCATGCTGGAACGGATTGTCGAATGGGCCGCCATGCTTCTTGTCCATGAGGGTCTCTGACATGACCCCGGGAAGGTCTACAAAAAGTATCATGGCCGGTACCTGATATCTCTTTGCAAACTCATTTATGGCAGAGGGTATAATATATTCCTGCCCGTGAAGGCTTATATATATCTGTTTCCTAAAGCCCGTATTCCAGAACCCTGCCATAAGCGCCCTTAGATAGTCCGAGAACACATCATCAGGTATTATAACAGTTCCCGGCTGGCCCAGATGGTGATAGGGGTGGGACCCGTAGTGTACCGGTTCGGCTACCGTG
>CAZDXU010000032.1:0-1646 GCA_964509585.1 uncultured Actinomycetota bacterium
GGAGAAAATATATTTGGCGAAGAAGTGCAGAGTGAAGGTATGGGCTCGGGAGTGGTTTATAGCCAAGACGGCTATATAATCACCAATAATCACGTAGCCGGCCAGGCGGAAGAGATCTCGGTCACATTCTATGACGGCAGGGAATATCCTGCCCGGCTTGTAGGCGGAGACCCCAATACCGATATTGCCGTGGTAAAGATAGACCCGGAAGAAGGACTTACGGCAGCCAGTTTTATCTCCATAGATGATGTACTCGTAGGCGAGCTGGCAATTGCCGTGGGCAGCCCCTTCGGACTTCAGCAGACAGTCACCACCGGCGTTGTAAGCGCCAAGGGAAGGGACATAACCCTGTCGGCGGACATGATACCCATGGTAAACCTCATCCAGACAGATGCTGCCATAAACCAGGGAAACAGCGGGGGGCCGCTTATTAATTCTTCCGGCCAGGTAATAGGCATAAATACCCTCATATTCTCGCCTTCGGGGGCCAGCGCCGGGATAGGGTTTTCCATACCCAGCGATACCGCGGTAAATATCGCAGACCAGATCATAGATTACGGCAGGGCCCGCATCCCATATATCGGGGTAGAGATGGGGCCAAACGAGACCGAAGTGGTGGGGGTTTATATAACCAATACCCAGCGGGGATATCCGGCAAATGAAGCGGGCCTGAGATCAGGCGATGTCATAACCAGGTTTGACGGCGCCCCCCTGCAGACCCCATATGAATTATTTGCAGAGATGCTCAAACACGATGTGGGAGATACAGTTATCCTGGAAGTATACCGGGACGGGAAGTCCCTGGAATTCGAACTGGAACTGGTAGAGGCTCCCTACACCGAAGGCAGCGGACAGGAATAAAGATTGGAAAGAAAAAAAAGTCAAAAGCCAGGGGAACCCTCAAAGGACAGCGCCCTGGTGGCCAGGGCCAAAAAAGGAGATAAAGCCGCCTTTGAGGATCTGGTAAAGATGTATTCAAGGTATGTATACACCACAGCTTTCTTTATGCTGAGGGACACGCATGAAGCTGAGGACGCCAGCCAGGAAGTATTTGTAAAGGTATATCTTTCCATCTCTGGTTTCCGGGGGCTTTCCAGCTTCAAGACCTGGATAAGGAAGCTGACCGTAAACACCTGCATAGACAAGCTAAGGCTGAAGTCAAAACACAAGGACAAAAAGATCAGCCTGGACAGGATGACGGAAGAATATGAAGTAGTCTTTACCAGATCCTCCCATAGCCTGGAGAAGAGCTATTTGCGCCAGGAGGTAGTAAAGGACGTACTCAAGATAGTGGTCAATATGGAGGAAAGCTACAGGATACCCCTGATACTGAGGGACCTCCAGGACTACAGCTACCGGGAGATAGCGGACCTTACCGGAAAACCCATAGGCACGGTAAAGACAAACATCCACCGGGCCAGGAAGATAATAAAGGAAAAGCTTAAGACCTATAAATGAGGCAGGGCAGAGACTGAAACAAAATCACCTCAAATCTATCTAATAATATAGCATCTGGCAATAAAAGACCGGAGCAAAGGATGGCAAATATCAGCAGATACCTGAAAATAGTAAAAGAAGCGGAAATAGAGCCTGAAGAAAGCATAGAAGACAGGATAATGGACAGGATCTCTAATATAAAGGAAGAA
>CAZDXU010000033.1:0-7295 GCA_964509585.1 uncultured Actinomycetota bacterium
CAGATAGAGACCTTGATAGAACTATTGAAGAATAGGGTGGGTTCGCCAGTATCATATTCCAGCCTCGCCGAAGATATAGAGTGCAGTCCAAAAAGTATAAAAAACTGGCTGCAGATACTGGAAAACCTGTTTATGGTTTTCCCGGTCCGCCCCTATCACAAAAACATTGGAAGGGCAATACTGAAAGAACCGAAATACTATTTTTATGACCCGGGCCTAATAAAAAGCAGTAGTGGTGCCCAGATAGAAAACATCACCGCATGTGCCCTGTTAAAGGAACTGCATTTTGTGGAGGATGTCTATGGACTGGAAACTTCTATAAATTATATAAAAAATAAACAGGGGAAGGAGATAGATTTTTATGTCCAGGTAGAAGATAAGCAGTTTCTTATAGAAGTAAAATCTAATGATGATTCATTGAGTTCCAATTTCAAGATATTTGACAGGTACCTCCCGGAAGCAAAAAAGATACAGCTGGTTGATGAGATAAAGAAAGAAAAGACTTATCCTGATAAAACAGAAATAAGAAAACTTTCTTCATGGCTGGCTGACCTTGATCTCAGTCCTTCAAATGTATAGATAATAAGATCTAAACCTTCTTTACCTTCTCTGACATATTCTTCTTATCCAGGTATGACTTTATGTCCATACCCTCGATCTCTATATCAGGCGCTATCTCGCCCAGCGGCATAAGTACAAACTTCCTCTCCTTTATAAGGGGATGGGGTATCTCTAATATATCAGACTTTATGTTCCTGTCCCCATAATAAAGGATGTCTATATCAATGGGGCGGGGGCCGTATCTTTTCTGTCCGGCCTTCCTTCCCATATCATGCTCTATGCCCTTTATGAGCCCCAGGAGGCTGAAAGGGTCCAGGCCCGTCTTCAGCATAACGGCGATATTATAGAAATCAGGCTGGTTAATTATATGCATCGGGGCTGTCTCATAATAAGAAGATATCTTTGTAACCTGGATGCCTGGATCCCTTTCCAGGCTTTCCAGGGCTTTATCTATATTGGCTTTCCTGTCTCCCATATTGGATCCCAGTGAAAGAAATGCTGTCACGCCGTTATCACTCCCGGTATATCCGCCCATCCTGGAACTGCTGTATTCCACACCTACAGAACCCAGTTTTTCATCTATGGGAGGATCGGGTTTCTCGATCCTTATATCCACCTTTTCCGCCAGGCCGGACATATCCATTATGGAGCCGGCCATGACCCGGCACAGAGTCTCCAGGAGATCGCATCTTCTGGTCTCATTTATTTCCTTTACCCGCCTGATGACATCGGAATAATTGAGTGTATCCTTAAGATCGTCGCTTTCCTGAAGTCCAGCGTTATCAATATATATACAGATATTGAATATAAAGTACTGTCCCTCTTTCTTCTCCTGGTCCCTGACCCCGTGATAGCCAAAAAGTACCAGGTCTTTTATAAATATCTTCAAAATATGTCCTTACTATTATTTATATCCAGACATTATGCTTGATGCCATCTTCAGTGCTCTTACTGTCTCTCTGACATCATGAACCCTGATTATACTGGCACCGTTTATAGCTGACCATACCGCGGCAGCCAGGCTTCCCTCCAGCCTTTCATTTGCTTCCAGTTCCAGGATCTTGCCTATAAATGATTTGCGCGAAGCACCAACAAGTACCGGATAACCCATAAAGGAAAACTCTCTTATGCTATTCAATATATTGAGGTTATGCTCCAATGTCTTGCCGAAACCAATGCCGGGGTCGATAATGATCCTGTCTTCCGGTATCCCTGCCTTCAGAGCTTCTCCGGTCTTTTCCTCCAGATATGCATATATCTCATCTACCACATCTTCATACCGGGGATCGTCCTGCATATTCTCCGGAGTACCCTGCATATGCATTAGTACCACCGATATGCCGCTATCCGCCGCCAAACTGGCCATATCCTTATCCATGGTAAAAGCGCTTATATCATTTATGATATGGGCTCCGGCTGATACTGCCTTTATGGCTACCTGCGACCTGAAGGTATCTATTGATATCAGTACATCATGATTTTTTTTTATATATTCAATAATAGGGACTGTCCTTTTTATCTCTTCTTCCGCACTTACCGGTTTTGAGCCGGGCCTGGATGACATCCCTCCCACATCGATAATCTGGGCTCCATCCTCTATCATCGCGTCTATTTTCTTCTCAGCCCTTTCCCTGTCATCGTATCTTCCGCCATCATAGAAAGAATCTGGCGTGGTATTGAGTATTCCCATGACCAGCGGCATTTCTAAAGTATTAAACTCCCTGCCGGAAATAGTGTATTTAATACCGTCCCGTCTTTTCCTGTGAACTGCAAGGAAGTCCCCGAGTTCCCGGGAAAGGGCCTTTAGCCCGAAAGGCTGCATATGGATCTTTTCTACCAGACCTTCAAAGCTTTTCCATGTGCCCTCTATTATTACTTCTGATGTGCCCTGAGTTTTCATAAGCACATCCCTGGAAGTAACCACATCCCCTCCCCTGGCAAGCATCTCCTGCTTCAGGATGTTAACTGCGGATGCTTTTAGGCCTTTTACCCTGACAGCCAGAGGGAATAGTTTTTCCGCCATTATCCTGCTGCCGGGAAGTGTGGCGCCGATGCCGGCAAACCGTTGCAGTCCTTCCTGCCTGTTCTTGATATCAAGGATTCTGATAGTATATCCCATGGAAAGAAAATTCCTTATTTTCCATTATAAATAAGGGAAAGGACTTCTGACCTGGAGGCCGGGTTGTCTTTGAACAGGCCCCTTATGGCAGAAGTCACGGTAATGGTGTTGGGTTTCTTGACCCCCCGTATACTCATACACAGATGTTCTGCTTCTACTATCACTATGACTCCCCTGGGCTCCAGCTTTTCCATTATTGAATCTGCTACAATGGTGGTAAGCCGTTCCTGTACCTGGGGACGCCTTGCTACTATTTCCAAAACCCGGGTAAGCTTGGAAAGACCTATTATCTTTCCTGTTTTATTGGGAGCATAGGCTATATGGGCTTTTCCCACAAAAGGTACCAGGTGATGTTCGCAGGTCGAGTAGAATGGGATGTCCTTTACCAGTATTATCTCATCATGATTCTCGTCAAACATGGGGCCCAGGACTTCTGAGGGATTCTTTCCGATACCGGAAAAGATCTCCTCATACATATCTGCCACCCTTTTGGGGGTACCTATAAGGCCTTCTCTGCCAACATCTTCATTGATACCTTCCAGAATAAGCTTTACGCCTTCCTCTATCTTCCTCTTATCCACTGATGCCTCCAATATCAACAATTAAAAATATCTTCCAGCACAGGTCCCGGTTTGATATATAAAAATTCCTGACCCGCATGCTAAAAGATGGTTATTTCCTATTTACTGTTATCAGGTTTTTCAGGCTTTGAGCTGGAAGGTTTTTTTTTGGCTCCGCTTGCCAACCTGGTTTTTTTGCCGGCGGGTACCTTCTTTACCTTCTTTGTCTCTACTTTTGCCAGTATCTTAAGTATCTCCTCCCGGGAAAGAGTCTCTTTTTCTATCAGTATTTTGGCCAGCCTGGCGAGAGTTGCTTTGTTCTCATCCAGTATCTTGCGGGCCTTCTCATAGCTGTCAGTGATTATATTATATGTCTCCTCGTCAATAGCAGAAGCTATCTTGTCGCTGTAATGCGGCCTGGATGCTATTTCCTTACCCAGGAATACCTCATCTTCCTCTCCCTTGAAGGTGACGGGACCCAGTTTTTTACTCATACCGAACTCTGTTATCATCTTCCTGGTGATCTTAGTCGCCCTGTCCAGGTCGTTCTGGGCACCTGAAGTAATATCGTCAAAGTTCATCTCCTCTGATACCCTGCCTCCCAGAAGCTGGGTGATATTATCCAGAAGCTCATTCTTTGATTTTAAAAACCTGTCTTCTTCGGGAAGGGTTATGACATAACCCAGGGCTCTTCCCCTGGATATTATGGATATCTTATGTATGGGATCAGTATAAGGGAGCACATATGAAAGCAGGGCATGCCCTGATTCATGATATGCGATTATTCTTTTTTCTTTTTCTGATATTACCCTGGTCTTTTTCTCCGGCCCTGCTATCACTCTTTCCACGGCCTCTTCTATCTCGAACATGGATATCTTTTTCTTATTATGCCTGGCTGCCAGGAGTGATGCTTCATTGAACAGGTTGGCAAGGTCTGCTCCCGTGAACCCGGGGGTCTGCTTGGCAATAGTCTTTATATTTATTGATTTATCCAGCGGTTTTCCCCTGGCATGGATCTTGAGTATCTCTTCCCTTCCCAGAAGATCCGGCCTATCCACAACTATCTGCCTGTCAAACCTTCCCGGCCTTAAGAGAGCTGGGTCCAGTATATCCGGCCTGTTGGTGGCAGCAATAAGGATAACAGTTGAATCCTGATTAAAACCGTCCATCTCTACCAGTATCTGGTTAAGGGTCTGTTCCCTTTCGTCATGGCCTCCGCCGAGGCCTGCGCCCCTGTGCCTTCCTACGGCATCTATTTCATCCATAAATACAATGGAAGGCTGGCTTGCCTTTGCCTGGTTAAATAGGTCCCTTACCCTGGAGGCGCCTACACCCACAAACATCTCCACGAATTCAGAACCGCTTATGGAGAAAAACGGTACTCCTGCTTCCCCGGCAACAGCCCGTGCCAGAAGGGTCTTGCCGGTTCCGGGAGGACCATATAAAAGCACGCCCTTGGGGATCTTTGCTCCCATGGCCTGGAATTTCTTGGGGTTCTCCAGGAATTCCTCTATTTCCCTCAGTTCCTCTACCGCTTCATCCGCTCCTGCTACATCTTTAAAGGTAACCCTTTGCTTTCCCCTGTTTGCCAGCTTGGCTTTGCTCTTGCCGAACTGCATCACCTTGGAACCGCCGCCCTGGAGCTGGTTCATCATAAAGAATATAAGACCGAACATTATTATAAAGGGTATGGCGCTTATAAGGAGCTGGACCCACATAGACTGTTTCTGGTTATCCACCTTAAACGGTATGTCATTTTCCATCAGGTACTGCGTTATATCATATTCAGAAAGGAACGCTACCTCAAAAGGAGAGCCGTCTGTCAGCTTGCCTTCTATGGTACCGTCCTCTGCCATTATGGTAAGCGGTTCTGTTGTGCTTATCCGGCCGTTTTCTATGGCAGCCGCAAACTCGTCCATGGAATACTCTGCCGCATCCGGCGACAGGAAAAGCGGATTCCTGAATACCAAAAACATTATGACTATCAGGAGTATGAGCAGGGCTATATTCCTGAATCCCCTGTTTTTAAAAGGACTTTTATTATTGTTATTATTATTATTTCCAGGATCTTTCAATTATCTATAACTTCCTTTTCTATAATCTATATCAAACTTAGATGATATTACAAATACTGGTCATTTTCAATATAACCTATGAAGGGTATGTTCCTGAATTTTTCGGCAAAGTCCAGGCCGTAACCCACTACAAATTTATTGGGGATATCGAATCCCTTGTACTTGACCTTGTTCTCCATCTTGCGGGGTACATCCTTGTCCAGCAGGGCGCATATCTCTATGCTGCTGGGATTCCTGGCATTAAGGTTTTTTACCAGGTAATTCAATGTCCTTCCGGAATCTACTATATCCTCTATTATAAGGACTTCACTGCCTTCTATGCTGAATTCCAGGTCCTTGGTAATCCTTACTACGCCGGAACTTACCTTGGAGTCCCCGTAACTGGAGACAGCCATAAAATCAAATATAACGGGCATCTTTATCTCACGGCAGATATCAGCCAGGAATATAAACGAACCCCTTAACACTGAAATTATGACAAGATCCCTTCCACTGTAATCCCGTGTTATCCTGGCGCCTAGTTCCTTTATTTTTTCTTCCAGTTCGGATTCGGGAATAAGTGTTTTTATCTTTTCCCCGCCATATAATAGAATTTTTTCTCCGCCCTCGGTGATTATCTCATACTGGCTCATATTTTCCCCTGTCAATACCTATTTTTATTAAAGCATATAACCATCATTTTTCAAATAGCTCCAACTGCAGGAAACCCCTGGCAGAGGAAGTGATCCTGACCCTGTGGTCCATCCTCATATTACCCACCCATATTATCTTTTCCCTGTCACAGAAGACCGGTATTTCCTTCCTGAGATTTACAGGCACCCTGCAGTCCGTAAAGAAATCCTGGAGCTTCTTTTCCCCCTTCATACCCAGGGGCTGAAACCTGTCCCCCTTTGACCATCTCCTGACGATGACGGGACCTTTGACCTTGTCATAGTCCATTACCGCTTTGGAATCGCCAAGCTTCCTGTAATCTCCTGGTTCATCCAGGATCTTCGAATTTATACAAAAGCCAAAGTCTTCAAGTACAGTCCTGCCTCCAATCAATATTGTCTGCCCGGCTGAAGCCGCCTCTGTGGATCCCATATCCTTTATTTGTCTTATATGCCGCCTTATGCCGGGATCCAGGTCCTGGATGAAACCGGTATGGACCATGTGGATGATATCGGCAATCCTTAATACTACTATGGGTCCCGGAAGGTCCAGCCGCCTGTTCTCGCCCCGGCCTGGTCCCATAAGGTCCAGGATGTCCTCGATATTACTATAACTTATGTCCTCCAGGCTTCCCCATAAAAGCTCCAGGGCAGTCTGGGCCGCCCTCCTCTTTAATGCCCGGTGATATTTTCCGGCAGTTGCCAAAGGAAGCCTTATATATATTACTTTTCCCCGGCCCGGGCTTTTTTGGATAAAAGCGTCTTTTTCTAATACTCCTGATGCTATGCCGCTGAGATACTCGTCCTCCTGTCCCAGTATGTCGATGACACGCTTAATGCTGGTATTTACATCCCCCTGGAAATTATCCCCTATAAACGGGATGAGCTTGTTCCTTATCCGGTTCCTGGTGTATTTATCCTCCAAATTGGAACTGTCGATACAATAAACTATATCATTTGCCTTAAGGTAATCCTCTATATCCTGCCTGGACGTATTTATGAGCGGCCTTATTATCTTGCCGCTTACCGGCCTGATGCCGGAAAGGCCCCGGGCTCCGGACCCCCTTATCATCCTCATCAGGAAAGTCTCGATATTGTCATCCAGATTATGTCCCAGCGCTATCCTGTCTATATCGTTTTCCCGAGCCAGCTCCCTGAGAAGCCCCGCCCTTAACTTCCTGGCTCCTTCCTGAAATGACAGTTTCCGCTCCCGGCACCATTTTCCCGCATCTACCTTCCTGGTAAAAAGCCTGATTCCCAGGTCCTTATACATCCGGGCCACGAAGCCAGCATCCTTTCCTGAACGGCCATCCCTGGTACAATGGTCCAG
>CAZDXU010000034.1:0-2437 GCA_964509585.1 uncultured Actinomycetota bacterium
AGTAAATTTCGGCATATCGCTTGCCAGCCTCATAATCTTTGGTCCTCCTACAGCCATTATCGTAACTTTCATATCCATTTTCAATATACGTGAATTTGCTAAAAGGATTCCCTATTACCGGCATCTTTTCAATGCCGGACAATACCTTATCGCCATGGGTGTGGCAAGTATTATATTCGATATCCTTTACAGGGCAGACCAGACTAATTTTTTTGATCCCCGGAATATCGGTTTCATACTTATGGCCGCCTACATTTTTTTCTTTCTTAATACCATGCTTACTGCGGGTGCTATCTCATTAAGCGAGGGTATCAGCCTTGGCAATGTGTGGGTTTTCAATTATGCCTGGCTCATACCTTTCCAGCTTTTCCTGGCTGCCATGGCCATAGCTATCTCTTTTCTCTATGTGCAATATAATCCTTTCACACTGCTGTTCACATCGCTGCCGCTCATGATAGCCCAGTATACATATCTCCTCAGGGTAAAGGAAAGAAGGGCCCTGCTGGCCAGTATCCTGCAGATCGTAAAGATAATGGAGGCCAAGGACCCTTATACAGCAGGTCATTCTGTAAGGGTGGCCGAATACAGTGAAAAAATAGCCCGGAAGCTTAAGATGAATGAATATGATATCGAACTGCTGGTAAACCTGGCAAATCTCCATGACCTGGGTAAAATACAGGTAGACCTTTCAGTACTCAATAAACCGGGAAGCTTCAATAAGGCAGACTGGGAAGAAGTAAAGAAGCACCCCCAAATAGGGTACAATATAGTCAAGGAAATAACATTTTTGCAGAGTGAGGCCACGGCTATCCTTCATCATCACGAAAGGATAGACGGCAAAGGATATCCCGGCGGGCTAAAAGGGAAGGAGCTTTCCATATTTGCCAGGATCCTTATTACAGCCGATTCATATGATGCCATGACCACGGACAGGCCTTACCGCAGGGCTCTTTCTGATAATGAAGCTATAATAGAGCTTAAAAACAATTCCGGCACCCAGTTCGATCCCCGGATAGCCGGGACTATGATAGAAATAATTCAGGAAGAACAGGAACAGGCGGTTTAGCCGGTTATGAAAGGATTCTGGAACAGGGGAACCCCGCCCAGGCATGCTGCCGGAAATATAAGTTGTAAGAAAAACCTGGTCTTTATATTCCTGAAAAGCCTGGGGCTCTTGCTGGTTGGTGCCGCACTTGGTTACGGGTTTTATTATTTTTTCAGCAGCCAGAGCGCGGTTATCATAGATAAGTTCAAAATACTGCAGTCTTTTTTTGGCATCAGCCAGTATAGTGAGGGCATGACTGTTACCAGGGTCATCGTCACCATACTCCTGGGAAACCTCATATCTACCCTTTGTTATATGGGACTGGGATATGGAAGGCTGAGCCTTCCTGTAAGTCTTATCACAGGTATCTTTATATCCGTGTTCCTGTTTTCCGGCATCATAAGACACGACACCCGGACCATACCACTGGAAGTCATCCTTCTTATCTCCATAGAGATGGTGTACAGGGTCCTGGCAGTGAGTACGGGAGAGTATTTGAGCAAATACGGCCTAAGATCAAGACTGGTCCCACTGGTCTCATCCTGCATCATATTTATACTCTACCTGTCGGCTGCCCTGTATGAGGTATGGCAGTTATTCTAGAGGTTCTCTCTCCTGGACTGCTTTTTCCACCTCAGGCTGTTAAGTACCAGCCGGAAGAATTTGATGGTATCTTTGACAGGATTGACATAGCTGGTAAATCCCTCATGATATATTGTCTTAATAGGAACATTTACTATGTCCATGCCGAGCCAGCCGGCCCTCAATATAATCTCGGGTTCGGTATCAAAATTGCCGGTTTCAAGCCTTATCTTCTTTAATGCTTCAGTTTTCAGATACCTGTATCCTGACTGTACATCCCTGACCTTCTTGCCTGCTATACTGGATATTATCCAGGAGGTAAATACATTGGTAGCCAGCCTTATAAAGGGCATCCCTTTCGTATTTCCCAGCCTGTCACCGATTATGATGTCGGGGTTTTCTCTGTTTACTGCATTAAGGAAATCCAATATCTCGCCCGTATCATGCTGTCCGTCAGCATCCAGGGTTATGACACCTTTGTATCCGCTCTTTATCACATGATCAAAACCGGTTATAAGTGCATGCCCCTTGCCCCTGTTGACGGGATGCGTTACAAGCTTCAGCCTGCCTCCCATAGATGGTATAAGCGATTTTACAATACCTGCCGTATTATCAGCTGAACCGTCATCTATGACTATCATGTCCAGGCCGTAGGAAAAGCAGTCCCTTATGACTCCTTCTATATATTTTTCCTCATTATAGGCAGGGATCATTATTGCTATCGGGTCATTTTTTGTCATATTCTCCTTAGATGTATGTTCAAATGGTCCGTGATTCGGTTATAAGGATATCGATCTTAAGGTCATGTCC
>CAZDXU010000035.1:0-4001 GCA_964509585.1 uncultured Actinomycetota bacterium
GAACTTCCTATTGAAAAATAAGTCTATATAATCAATAATTTTAAAAGTTTTTAGGAAGGAAGATAAACCTGTAGAAAGGAAAACCTAAATGTTAAGAAAAATCGAATGCTTCATCCAGCCATCACAGCTGGACAAGATCAAAGACGCTCTTATCGAAGCAGGCGTAGATGGGATGTCCGTATCAGAAGTGGAGGGATTTGGCAGGCAAAGAGGCCGGCTGAATGGAGAGAAACCCTCAAAAGAAGTCAAATTCCGAAAAAAGACCAAGCTTGAGATCGTAGTAGACGAAGACATCGTAGATGAGGTAACCCGCCTTATCGTCTCTCTTGCCCGCACAGGAAAGATAGGAGCAGGGAAGATATTTGTACTCCCCGTTGAGGATGCCATCCGCATCCGTACATCGGAATCAGGAAAATCGGCTATCTTGTAAAGACTTAAGCAAAACTAAATAGAAGAGGATTTGACTATGATAGAAAATGACGCATCAAAGATCACTCCAGACAGCCTGAAACAGAAAAAATCAGTATGGGACATGACAAAAGACCGCCTGGATTCTGTTATGGAAGACCTTAAGATCTCTAAGGGTCTCAAGGAATATATAAAAGAGCCCAGGAAGGTAGTGGAAGTATCCGTGACCGTAAAGAGGGACAAAGGCGATATTGAAATATTTAAAGGCTGGAGGGTACAGCACAATACCAACAGGGGGCCGGCCAAGGGGGGCATACGATACCACCCAGATGCAAACCCTGATGAAATAAAAGCGCTGGCACTGCTAATGACATTAAAATGTGCCGTCACAGGAATCCCCTTTGGCGGAGCCAAAGGTGGTGTCGCGGTAGACCCCAAAAAGCTGTCCATGAATGAGCTGGAAAACCTTACCCGCCGCTATACCTTTGAGATAATAAACATAATAGGTCCCGAACGTGACATACCTGCCCCTGATGTGGGCACCAATGCCCAGGTCATGGCCTGGATAATGGATACCTATTCCACAGACAAGGGCTATGCCGTGCCCGGGGTAGTGACAGGAAAACCAATAGCTCTGGGAGGAAGCCAGGGGAGGGAAGAAGCTACCGGCAGGGGCGTGGTATATTCGCTTCTATCTGCCTTGAAGGTACACAAGATAGATAATACCGATCTGGATATTGCCGTGCAGGGATTCGGTAATGTGGGCTCCAATGCTGCTAAAATACTTCATGATCTGGGTTTTAAGATAGTAGCCATATCGGATGTGGACGGCGCCATATACAATAAAGCGGGAATAGATCCCTATAAGGCTTACAAGCATACCGAAGAGACGGGCACTGTGGTTGGATACAGGGAAGCCGAGAATATGGACAGGGATGACATATTCTCTGTCGACTGCGATGTATTTATCCCGGCTGCCCTGGAAAACCAGATAAAGAAGTCCAATGCCGGCCTCATAAAGGCAAGGTTTATTGCTGAGGGCGCCAATGCCCCCACTACCCTGGAGGCGGATAAAATACTCAATGACAGGGGAGTCTTTATAATCCCCGATATCCTTTGCAATGCCGGAGGAGTGACCGTATCCTACTTCGAATGGGTGCAGGGAAATATTGCTTATTTCTGGTCCAAGCGGCAGGTAGACCTGTCGCTAAGGGATATCATGGAGAAGGCCTTCTACGAGGTCTATGAGGTGTCAAAGGAAAGAAAAGTGGATATGAGAAGAGCTGCTACCATACTGGGCGTGGAAAGGGTGGCAGAGGCCGTGGAGCTCAGGGGGATATATCCGTAATTTTTCCGGCTCAGGGTTTATAAATAATATTGAGTAATACATACAATATATGAATAAAATATGGATGCCTGAAAAACCTTATGCCATATCAGCATGATATTCCTGGAGCGACTTTACAGTTTTCTCACCAGTAAGTCTGGCCTTGATCCCATAAGCTGTGGCAACCGCTGCAGTTGTGGTGATAATATAAGGTATTTTGTAGCTAATAGCAGCTTTCCTGATATAAGAATCATCATGATGGCTTTGCTTGCCTATGGGCGTATTGATGATTAATTGTATATCATTATTTTTTATAGCATCGATTATATTTGGCCTACCCTCATAGACTTTGAGGATCTTCTCCGCTTTTATATTGTTGGCCATCAAATGTTTGCAGGTCCCATCTGTTGCCATTATTCTAAAACCAAGCTGGTAAAATAGTCTGGCAGCTTCAGTGATCTGCGCCTTATCTCCGTCCGCAACCGTGATCAGTACAGTACCTTTTGAAGGCAAAGGCTGCTGGGTAGCTTCCTGAGCTTTAAAGAAAGCCAGGCCAAAAGAGTCCGCCAATCCGAGGACCTCACCGGTTGAACGCATTTCCGGACCCAGCAGGGGATCGACCTCCTGGAACATATTAAAGGGAAATACTGCTTCCTTGACCCCAAAGTGGGGAACCGGCTTTCTTTCTAAGTTGAGATCAGCCAGTTTTTTACCAAGCATTACCTGGGTTGCCAGCCGGGCCATGGGGATATTGCATACCTTCGAGACCAATGGAACAGTACGCGATGCCCGGGGGTTGGCTTCCAGTACATATACTATATCTTCAGCGATAGCATACTGCATGTTCATCAGGCCCACTACATTCATCTCAATAGCTATCCTGCGGGTATAATCATTGATGGTATCAATATGTTTTTGCGGTATTGATACAGGAGGGATAACACAGGCTGAGTCCCCTGAATGGACTCCGGCATGTTCAACATGCTCCATCACAGCAGGGACAAATGCATCAGTTCCATCGGCAATAGCGTCGGCTTCAGCCTCTATGGCATTTACAAGAAACTTATCAATTAAAATGGGCCTTTCAGGGGTGACTTCCACAGCTGCTGAAATATACTCGCGAAGCATCTGGTCGTCATGGATAATCTCCATTCCGCGGCCGCCAAGGACATATGATGGACGTACCATCAGGGGATAGCCGATCCTGGCAGCGATCTTCAGGGCCTGTTCAAGATCACTGGCCATACCTGACTCAGCCATGGGGATGTGAAGTCTCTCCATTATTTCCCGGAAGCGGTCACGGCCTTCGGCCAGGTCAATAGTCTCCGGGGATGTGCCAATGATCTTAACACCTGCCTCCTCAAGTTGTCCCGCGATATTCAGTGGAGTCTGGCCTCCAAACTGTACGATGACACCCTCAGGATTTTCCTTTTCATAGATGCTTAAGACATCCTCAACAGTAAGAGGCTCGAAATATAGTTTGTCCGATATATCATAATCGGTTGATACTGTTTCAGGGTTGCAGTTGACCATGATCGTTTCCAAACCTTCGTCCCTGACTGCGAAAGCAGCATGGACACAGCAATAGTCGAATTCTATTCCCTGGCCGATCCGGTTAGGGCCGCCGCCCAGGATCATGATCTTTCGGTTTTGACTGCTCTCAATACTATCCGGTGCATTGTATGTTGAAAAATAATATGAGGCATCTACTACGCCGCTAACTGGTACCGGCTCCCATCCTTCTGTTATACCCAGGCTTATCCGCTGCCTGCGGATTGAATCTTCACCCATGCTTAATATCCTTGCCAGGTATCTATCAGCAAAACCGTCTTTTTTGGCCCGTACCAATAAATCATCCGGAAGGGATTTACCTTTATAAGCAAGAAGCTCCTGTTCAAGCTTTACCAGATCGGCCATCTGTTCGATAAACCACTTTTTGATATGCGTTCTCTCATTTAGTAATTCAACCGCAGCACCTTTGCGGATGGCTTCATACATGATAAACTGCCGTTCACTGGTGGGAGTACTCAGGCGCTCCATCAATTCATTCAGTGAAAGTGTGTTGAAGTTTTTAGCAAATCCCAGTCCGTATTGGCCATTTTCCAGAGAACGGATAGACTTCTGGAAAGCTTCTTTATAATTCTTTCCTATACTCATAACCTCGCCCACAGCCCGCATCTGGGTACCCAGTCTGTCCTGGGCACCTTTGAATTTCTCAAAAGCCCAGCGGGCGAACTTCACAACCACATAATCCCCGGAGGGTGTA
>CAZDXU010000036.1:0-1820 GCA_964509585.1 uncultured Actinomycetota bacterium
CCTCAGGCTGGTATTTGATACCAGGAACCGGTCATATGAAGACTTCAGGCCGGCGCTTTTTAATGCACTGGATGACCTGAACCTTGAGATATCGACTACCCAGATAACCAGCACTTTCCTTTATATGTTTATGAGCGATGAGATATATGAGTATTTCCAGGATGAGCTTAAAAAGTCAGGCGAATCCCTGGGGATCGGGAACCTGACTATTATAGATTCGGTGGTCCTCCAGGACAGAAGCCTTACCAGCACCCAGGATGTGGTCGGTTTTATCTCCGATATCAAGACGGTAACAAAGCTGCAGGAAAGAAGGGGGGTTGCCGTGATAGGCGACAGCATAGAGTTTGATCCCCGGGTATTAAATGAAAATGGAGAGTACAGGATACTGGAAAACGGGAAAGATATAACAGTGGCGGTAAAGATCGAAAACCAGGGCAATGTAGTGGAAAGCGGTGTGGATGTAGTAGTGTCCTATAAGACCCAGGATAATATATCGGATGAAAAAACCTTTACCATTGACGAGATAGAGCCCTCACAGCAGAAACTGGTGACACTCTCGGGTTTTACGGCATATCCTGGAAGGAAATGCGAGATGAAGATAATTGTGGGCCCGGTACCGGATGAGGCTTTTATGGGCAATAATGAGCTTATTATAAATTTCATGATGGAAAATTAGACACTCTCCAGGCATCCCCCCGAAAACCCCTAAATCGGGGGTTCCCCATATCAGCATAATCGGTTATAATTATGTATCATTTTTTAATGATTATTTATGGAAGATAAGAAACAAAAAGTATTTACACTGCTGCTTCTGTCAGGAGCCCATTCCCGGGTCAGGAAGTTTCATATATCCCATAATGTATTGAGGTCGCTTTTTGTCATAATAATCATAATTGCTGCGTCAGGGGTAATATTATTCTCAAACCTGGTGCTTGCCAGGGAAAAGCTTGATGAAAAAGTGGCAGAGATAGAAAGGCTGGAATCAAAACTCCAGTACCGGGAAGTAGAGATGGCAAACCTGGAAAAGAAGACCCAGGAGATCGAGACCAAGACCAAGATACTGGAGAACTACCTGAAGGAAGTGGAAGAACTTGACCGCATGGTAAGGGACATAACCGGCAAGGGAGGATATGCGGAGGAAGTGGCCCTGTATTCAGATGACCTTTCTGCAGACATCGTCCTTAAAGAGGACCCCAATGAGATATATTACTATATAAATGACCAGGAACAGGAACTTGATGACATAGATGCTTTGCTGGATGAGATGCTCAAGGTAGCGCCCGGACTGTCAAAGATCCTTGAACTTGACAGGCAGAACATGGAAGACCACATATACCTCATGGACCATACTCCTACCATATGGCCTACCTGGGGGACTATTACCTCAGTATTTAATGAGAGAAGGGGCGGATATTACCATAAGGGACTGGATATAGCCAATAATACCGGTACCCAGATTACAGCCGCAGCTTCCGGTGCTGTGATATATGCCGACTGGCATGGAGGTTACGGCAGGAAGATAGTCATCTACCACGGATTTGGCTATTCAACTGTGTATGCCCATCTTTACAAGATGTATGTGGGGGTCGGCGATGAAGTGGAAAAGGGCGATGTAATAGGTACCATGGGAAATACCGGAAGAAGTACGGGCTCGCATCTCCATTATGAAGTACTGGTCGACGGGATCCCCAATAATCCCATGGATTTCCTTCCATAATGACATAGATTCTTCAAATCATCTGATATTTGAGTATAATAGCTTACATCATTAAACTGTTTTATTATTTTTTACTATGAAGACAAAGATAGCATACCTGGGG
>CAZDXU010000037.1:0-27690 GCA_964509585.1 uncultured Actinomycetota bacterium
AACAAGGAAAATAATACATGTAGACATGGATGCCTTCTTTGCCCAGATAGAGCAAAGGGATAATCCTGAATACAAGAACAGGCCCCTTATAGTGGGAGGCCCCCTGAACCGGGGCGTAGTGTCCACTGCTTCCTACGAAGCCAGGAAATACGGCGTACATTCAGGGATGCCTCTTTCCCGGGCAAAAAGGCTGTGCCCCCGGGGCACCTATGTTCCTGTAGATATGGAAAAATACCTGGGTGAATCGATGAAGATACGGGAGATCTTCTACCAGTTTACTCCCCTGGTGGAGATCATAGGATGCGATGAAGGCTCCCTTGATGTCACAGGCTGCGAGAGATTATTCGGAAGCGTCCTGGAGATAGCCCGCAAGATCAAGGGCAGCATCTATGAAAAGACAAATCTTACATCCTCTGCCGGTCTGGGTCCCAATAAATTCCTGGCAAAACTCGCTTCCAGTATGGGCAAGCCCAACGGCCTTACCATCCTGCAGGATTCGGAGAGAGTCCTGGAAAGGATAAGGAAGCTTCCTGTCTCATATATATGGGGAGTGGGACATGTGACCGGCAGGGAGCTGAGATCGATGGGAATAGAGACAATAGGCGATCTTGCCGATACGCCAGTAGAGCTGATAGAAGCCAGGTTCGGCGAACTGGGGGTCATTATGCACCAGATGTCCCATGGGATAGATAACAGGAAAGTAATACCCAACCGTGAAGCAAAGTCCATAGGCAGGGAGATAACTTACCGCAGGGATATAGATGATATTTCCATACTCAGCTCCACAATGCTCCTGCTTTCACAGAAGATAGCCAGGAATATGAGGCGTAAGGGCTGCAGGGGCAGAGTGATAACACTTAAGCTCAGGTTTTCGGATTTTAAGACCATAAGCCGGCGCATGACATTGAAGGAACACACATACGGCATCTTTGATATCCACAGGTCTTCCCTGGCCCTGTTAAGATCAGTAGACCTTGACCGGAAGAAAATAAGGCTTATCGGGATATCGGTCAGCAAACTGCAGGACACCTTCGGTTTTTCCGACCTCATAGACAGCAGCAGGTCCAGGGATGAAAGCCTTACCGAAGCCATAGATATGATCTCGGAAAGATTTGGCGAAGACAAACTGACTCTTGCCAGGATCATAGAAAGTGATGATATCATGGATTAGTCTGCCTTATAAAACTCTCCAATGCTTCAACAAAGCAGTCTATTTCCTTTCTGCCGGTCCAGTAATGGGTGACAAACCGGAACTGGCCTCCGCTGGCCGGGTTTATCTTTATTTTCCTCTCCAGCAGATAGCCTAAAAGCTTTTCCTGGTCTTCCAGACCGGACTCAGCCCGGCAGAATACCATATTGATATCAAGACATTCCCGGTCTATTTTAAAACAGCCCGTATTCTCCAGCCTCCGGGCCAGGTATCTGGCATTTTTGTGGTCCTCATCCAGTCTTTTTGTCATATTCTCCAGTGATATGATCCCGGCAGCCGCCAGGTATCCGGCCTGCCTCATCCCGCCGCCCATAAGCTTGCGGTTTTTCCTGGCTGCTAATATAAAGGCCCTTGTCCCTGCCAGGATGGACCCTATGGGGGAACAAAGCCCCTTGGACAGGCATACCATCACTGAATCACAATACCGGGTGATCTCCTTTACGCCTATGCCCAGACTGGCTGCAGCGTTAAACACCCGGGCACCGTCAAGATGGACAGGCACATCTTTTTTGCTGGAGACCCGGTAGGCTTCTTCCATATTGGCCACAGGCACCGTTTTCCCGCCAGAGTGAGCATTCTCCACACATACCAGCCCGGTAGAAGGATAATGTATGTCATGGGACCTGAATGACCTTTCCAGCTCTCCTATATCTACTTTGCCATTTTGGGAACTGATGGTCCTTAGCCCTGCCGCAGCTATGACAGCATATGCTCCCACTTCATAAAGGATAATATGGTTGTCCTCCGGGATTATGATCTCGTCACCCCGGTCTGTATGGGTAAGTATTGCCAGCTGGTTTCCGAAAGTGCCCGAAGGCACGAATAATGAATCCTCTTTACCCAGCATGCCGGCAGCTATTTCCTGAAGCCTGTTTACGGTGGGGTCATCGCCGTAGACATCATCCCCCACTTCAGCATTGACCATGGCCCTCAGCATCTCCGGGACAGGCTCCGTCACGGTATCGCTCCTAAGGTCTATATACTTCATCTATGCCCTATTTATCCAGAAAGACTTCAAATCTTTCTTTTTTGGCTTTGCAGACAGGACACACTCCCGGAGGATTGTCCCTGGCGCAAAGATAGCCGCAGACCCTGCAGCGCCAGACAGGATAGCTGGATCCGCTGGAAGCCGGGTTTTTCTCCTGCTCCCTATTCCTTCTTTCAGGTATGGCTTTTACCTTCTTTTTTCCTTTAAGTATATCTTCATCCACATACAGGGCGCAGTAGCAGGTCCCGTACTGGTCAAGGTCAGGATCCCTGTAATCACAAGGACAGATAATATCCAGGTCTTCTTCCTGATTGCCGGAAGCAAGACGGCAGGGACATGCCTGGTAGCCGTACCTTTCCTGGTTTACCAGAAGGCCTTCGACCAGTCTCCTGGTAAAAGGCGTATCCGGATTCAGGTGATATCCGGAACTTTCGGCATCCTTATCTAGCTTATTAAAAAGCCTGTCGATCTTTGCTTTTTCCATTTTTTACCTTTTATTCAAACTTTTCCCTTATCCTGTCTTCATCAAAACCCACGATACTGTCTTTTTTATCTATGACCATAGTGGGAAAACTGCAGGCAGCATTGAATTTTTTTATTTCTTCTATGAACTCCTTCTGGTCGTCTCCGGTTACCAGGTCAACATCAATATAATGATAGTCGACCTTAAGTTCATTAAGGAGTTCCTTGGTCTTCCTGCACCACTGGCAGGTACTTAATGCATAAAGCATGATATCGCCCTTTTTTGTCCCAGATACATGATTTCTTTCGGCCCCCATATTGTTCTTCCTTGTGATAATTTGTTAATTTACATAAAATTAGCATAATTAATATTTATATATAAAGCAAATTTATTTTAAAGGACCTTGTCAATATAATGGAAAAGATAAACATAGGGTTTTCTGGAAATAATATAGAAGCAGTACTTAATGATACCTCTACAGCCAGGAAAATACTGGAAAGCCTTCCTGTTGAAGGCTGTGCCAGCCTCTGGGGCGATGAGATATATTTCTCCATACCGGTAGAGGCAGGCCTGGAAAACGGTACCGGGACACTTGAGAAAGGCGACCTGGCATTCTGGCCGCCGGGCAGCGCATTCTGTATCTTTTTCGGACCTACCCCGGCAAGCATAGATGACAGGCCAAAGCCAGCCGGGCCTGTTACCATAATAGGAAAAATACTTAATATAAAAGACATAGGTCTGCTTAAACTGGCCGCAGACGGCCAGGCAATAAGCATAAGCAAAATATTATGACTGTCCTCCCGGGAAAATTCAAAATAGCTATTTGCCAGTTAAGGGTAACAGGCGAGAAGGATGCCAACCTGGATAGGACAAAAAGATCTATCAGGAAAGCTGTCAGCCTTTACGGTCCCGAAATGGTTATCCTGCCTGAGATGTTTAACTGCCCTTATGGTTACGGTTATTTTAAAAGATTTGCCGAGACCTACCCCGGCATATCCACTGATATGCTGTCTTCTCTTGCTTTAGAACTTGGGATCTACATAATCGGAGGGTCCATACCGGAATCCTCCGGCGGTAAGATCTATAACACTTCCTATGCTTTCGACAGAAAAGGCAGGCTTCTGGCTAAACACAGGAAAATACACCTGTTCGACGCACATATAACCGGCGGGATCTCTTTCCAGGAATCCAGGCATATCTCACCGGGCAGGGATATGACTGTCTTTGACACTGACCTTTGCCGGACCGGGGTTGCCATATGTTATGATATGCGTTTTCCTGAGCTTATAAGAAAGATGACCCTTGATGGAGCTCTTCTTATAATAATACCGGCCGCCTTTAATATGACTACCGGTCCGGCGCACTGGCATATAACCGCCAGGACCAGGGCCCTTGACAACCAGGTTTATTTTGCCTGCGCTTCCCCGGCCAGGGATACAGGGTCCGGCTATATAGTATACGGTCATTCCCTTATAGCGGATCCCTGGGGAAAAGTGATAATAGAGGCATCTCATGATGAAGAGATCATTTGCGCCGACATAGACCTGGAGGAACTCGGGAGGATCCGGAAAGAACTTCCCCTGCTTGAACACAGAAGGCCCGGGGTTTATTGATCCTCGCCGATAATACCGATAAATACCTCTACCAGTCCGGGATCGAATTGTGAACCGCTGCAGTCCCTGAGCTCCCTGACGGCTTCCTTTTTGCTGAAGGTCTTTTTATAGAACCTTCCGGTTCTCATGACATCATAAGCGTCTATAATGGCCATTGTTCTTGATAAAAGCGGAATATCTTCCTCTTTTAACTGCCTGGGATATCCCTTCCCGTCCCACCTTTCGTGGTGGCTCAATACATAATCGGCTATATGTGAGAATTTAAATGACTGTCTGGCAATATTATACCCTATCTCAGGATATGATCTTATGATCTCCCAGTCTTCCTGTGAAAGCTTCTTTTTTTCTTTCAATATCTCATCAGGAATAGCTACCTTGCCCAAATCGTGAAGGCTGGCCAGGAGGATAAGGTCATCAGACTGGCTTTTTGGCAGCTGCAGGGCATTGGCCATCCGGTCAGCCATTTTTTCTACCCGCTTGATATGTTCTTTTGTCTCATATCCCCTGCCCATAAGGGAATCGACAAGTGCAGTTACTGCATTTCCGGGAACACTTTTACCCCCTGTAAGCTTAGTCCTGTATAAAAGATCCCTGGCTTCGATCAATATTTCATTAAAACCTGTTTCAGGGCTGGTCTTTGTGGCCTTCCCCAACGACATCACGAAATGAAAATGATCCCTGCTTATACTTTTGCACATCTCCATTATCCTGTTTTCAATACCTGATACCGTTGCTGCATCAGTATTGGGCAAAAGAACTATAAATTCATCCTCCCCATACCTGGCAATTATATCTTCCCTGCGGCATGATTTTCTGAATATATCAGCTATCATGCACAGGAGCCTGTCGCCTTCATCATTTCCAAACGCATCATTTACCAGTTTCAGGCCGTTTATGTCCCCCAGTATTATGCTCATGGGCAGCTTCCTGTTTACGTCAAGCCTTTTTATCTCCTGATCCATGAAAGCCCGGTTATAGAGTCCTGTGAGCTGGTCATGGAACCGCAAGTATTCCAGCTCCCGCTGGGTTTTTTTACTGTCAGTGATATCTTCAATCAGCACCTGTATATTGGCTATTCTGGGGCCTTTCCTGACCAGGTTATAACTGGTCTCTACATAGGTCTCATTACCGTCAGCATCCGTGAATACAGCTTCAGCTGGTATTTTCCTCTCCCCGCTTACGGCATAATCGAATAATTTAAAATATGACCTCAGGTTTCCCTCTTCTATCGCTTCCACAGCCGTAAAATGTTTTTTTAGAAGGTCTGCCCTGCTGCAGCCAAGGATATCCAGCGCACTTTGGTTTACGTTTTTGATTATGCCTTCCCGGTCAAGCTCTATTACTCCCAGGGGCAGTGATTCAATAAGGTCCCTGTATTTTTCCTCGCTTTCCTCAAGAGCATTCTCCAGGGAATTATGGTCTTTTTCGGATATATTGATATCCGATATTATCTGCCTGAGCTTTTCTATCTCCAGGGAAAGCAGTTCTATTTTATCATTTTCGGCCATCTTGTGCTAAATGCTTTAATGTTTCCTATTCAGATCAATGCTTTAATTATAATATTAGTAATAATACAATAATGTAAATAATTTAACAATATTTTATAAATAATAGTAGTAAAAGTTATTTTTATACTTAAGCAGCTCAGTCCTTCTTTTTTATAGATGCTATATGCAGCGTAACTCCTGCTGCCACTGCCGCAAGCAGGATCCTTATCCATAGTATTTCAATAGCAAAAAAGATGGAAAGGCCTATTGTGATCCACAGTATGATTATCGCCCCAGTTTTGACCTTTATGGGAACGCCTTTGCCCTGCCTGTAATCCTTTATATATCTGCCAAACAGCCTGTTCTCCATAAGCAGCCGGTAAAACCTGTCCGAGCTCCTGGCAAAAAGGGCAGCCGACAGCAGCACAAAGGGAGTGGTGGGAAGGATAGGTATGAAAATACCTATAAGGCCCAGGCACAGGGAAAAGACGCCCAGGGTCATGAGTAATACCCTTATCCGCCGGTATAGTGGTTTTTTTTCATATTTATCGGTTTTTTTATCCATGATCACGATAGTCTTTTTTATCCAGCGCAGGCAGGGATCATGTTACAAAAAGGCTCTTTGAAGAAAACAAGCCGTCAGTGGTAAGGTTGATCCCCAGCCTTTTAAGGGCTACCTCGTCCCCCGGGGTGGGTATATGGGTCATGTGCATCTCGCAATCACGGAGTTTGCCCAGCTTTTCCATAGCCACGCCTGCGGCAGGATTATTGGCTGCGCTGATGGAAAGCGCTATCAGGGTCTCTTCCAGGTCCAGGCTTTCTGATTCACCCCCGTATATGCCTTTCTTGAGCCTTGATATCTGGTCGATGATAACGGGAGGCAATAGATGTATCTCGTCAGGGATATTGGCCAGTATCTTGACCGAATTCAATACCAGGCTGGAAGCAGCATGAAGAAGCCTGGAATTCTTTCCCGTAGCTATGCGGGAATCATCAAGCTCCAGGGCGGAGCCGCAGAATATACCTTCATTGCCCTTGCCTGCCTTTTCAGCCCCGGCAGCCTGCATGCGGGCAATATTTACTACTTTCCTGTCTTCTATCTTTACATGCAGACTTTCCATCAGCAGTATGGTACGGTCTACGGTATCCCTGCTCTCCACGCCCAGAAGATATTCGGTATTATACCTGAAGTATCTTCGTATGAGTTCCTGTTTTGCAGCATCCTTTACCGCCTGGTCATCTATTATGCCGAATCCAGCCCGGTTTACCCCCATATCAGTTGGAGAATTATACATGACATGCTTCTTTTTCCCCTGGGTAAGGATCCTGCCGATAATGAGTTTAAGTATGGGAAAACTTTCAACATCCCGGTTATAGTTTACAGCTGTCTTTTTATAGGCGCTCAGATGAAAGGGGTCCACCAGGTTAAAGTCCTTTATATCTGCCGTGGCTGCCTCATAGGCTATGTTTACCGGATGCTTAAGGGGGAGGTTCCATATGGGAAATGTCTCAAATTTTGCATATCCTGAATACAGGCCCTTTTTATGGTCATGATATAACTGTGAAAGACATGTAGACAGCTTACCGCTATTAGGCCCGGGCGCAGTGACTACTACTATCTGTTTTTGTGTCTCTATATATTCATTTTTTTCAAAACCGCTATCACTGCAGACAGCGTCAATATCAGCAGGATAACCTTCAATGGGTTTATGAAGGAATACCCTTACGCCCCTTCTTTTTAATTTGCTTTGAAAGACCCTTGCCGACGGCTGCCCCTTAAACCTGGTTATGACTACCGCTGAGATGTCAAGCCCCCACTGCCTGAGGTCGTCTATCAGTTTAAATGTAGCCGTATCATAAGTTATGCCGAAGTCTCCCCTTACCCTTCCGCTTTCTATATCCCCGGCATAAATGCAGAGTATTATGTCTATGTCATCCTTAAGGGACTGTAGCAAACGGATCTTGACATTGGGGTCATATCCGGGAAGGACCCTGGCAGCATGGTAGTCATAACAGAGCTTCCCCCCAAATTCCAGGTATAGTTTCCTGTCAAATTTTCCCACTCTCTCCAGTATGGCCTCGGTCTGCTCCTTCAAATACCTGTCATTATCAAAACCGCGTTTCTTGAACATAAATGCTATCCTTTTTCACTCATTTTCCAATATTTTTGCCATTACTCCAAGGCTGTCCAGAAATACTTCCAGGTCACCGGCAGACAGGTCTGCCGATCTTGACCTGAGGCATATGCCATTTTTCCGGAAATACACCTGAAGGGTGTGACAAGTATTAGAAGGATTATCCTTAATATCATTGTTTACGGGACAGCATAGATCATTGCCTGAATATATATGATATATTGACTGATGCAGTTACCTCTATCTCATCGGGTGTGATGGGCACTGCAGATACATCTGCCAGCGATTCTTCAACTGCAGCTGTCCTTGCCCCGGGAGGTGAAGGTACGTATATCTCGGATTCACTTATATAGTATATTTCCACGATCTCCACATTCAGGGATCCTGCAATATCCTCAGCTTTATTACGCCCGTCTTCTGCTGCCCTTTCAAGTGCTGTTTTTTTGGCCTGCCTTTCCAGCTCCTGGCTGAGGCCAAACCTCAATGAGGAGACGTCATTAGCTCCGGCTTTAATAGCTTCCGCTATTATCTCACCTGCCATATCTATTTCGGTGGTACTTACTTCCATTACGGTTGCAGCCCTGTACCCATAGACTTCGGGCGGTTCATTTTCCCGGCGGTAATTATACAGGGGGTCAAGATTGAAGCTGATAGTCTGTATTTCCAGGTCATCGATCTCCAGGTCTTCCAGCGCACTTATCATATCGGCTGTAGTCTTGCCGTTTTTATTTACCGCTTCCCCGCTGGTATCATCTTCTGTAAATACTGCGATATTGATCATTGTCTTATCCGGCAATACCTTGCTGCTCCCATTTCCAGTTACTGTAAGGGTACTATCAAGCTGGTCCTGCCTGTCATTATTTGAACTGTAATATGGAGCGACCGGATCTGCCAGGCAGCCTGTTAGAAGCAGCGCTATAAGTGAGGTAAGCACCAGAGCTATGATAACCTTCTTAATTATTCTTGGATCTACAGACATTTTTTCCTCCGCAGTTAAATTACCAGGCTAGTATATTATAAACAAATATCTGATTTTTATAAATTTCTCTTACTCACCTGATCTTTTTCTGTACCTGTCTATAAAATATGCAGCTAGGATAAGTCCCATGTGTGAGAATGCCTGGGGAAAATTACCCAGGTATTGGCCGCTATCCGGATCGATCTCTTCCGATATTAGCATAGTCTTATCCAGGTACTTCCTGATATTATAATAATGTTTAAGGGCTTCATCGGTCTCTTCAACTGCTGCCAGGGCTGCCATCATCCAGAAAGTACAAAGCATGAATGCGCCTTCCTTTCCTTCCAGGCTGTCATCCACCAGGTATCTGTACACAAAACTCTTTTTGTATGAAAGCTCCCGGCAGGTACTCAGGATAATATCCTTTGTCCGTGCTTCATGCCGGTTTAAAAACTGAAGCAGGACAAATAAAAAATTGGTGGAATCCTGGTAACCGGTGTCCGGATGCTGGGTAAAGGAGCCCATCTTCTCATCATAACAGTTTTCCCAGATCCACTGCTTTATAGTCCGCTCCAGCCTGCTCCACTGCTTTTTTTTATTTCCCTCTATGCCAAGCACTCTGGACATCCTGAGAGCCCTGTTTACACCCACCCAGGCCATGACTTTGCTGTAGGTAAAATGCTCTCTACCGGACCGCATCTCCCATATGCCCTCATCTTTGTGGAGCCATACATCCTCAATATAGCCTACCAGGCTTACCACTATCCTGCGCGCCTTATCCGAAAGTACCAGGCCTCCCCTTCTCCACATGAAATAATAGGAATCAATAAGTGAACCATAGACATCAAGCTGGAACTGGTCATAGGCTGCATTTCCGATCCTAACCGGCGATGATCCCCTGAATCCTTCCATATGCATCAATTCCTGTTCACGGGGGACCTTTTTACCTTTTATGGTATACATAAGGTGCACCGCGCCTCCGCATTCCCTGCATTCTTCTGCGATATTTTCGATAAAATCAAAAAACCTTATTAATTCATCCCTGAACCCCAATATATGAAAGGCATAAAGCGAAAAGGTGGCATCCCTTATCCAGGTATACCTGTAATCCCAGTTTCTTTCTCCTCCGATCTCTTCCGGAAGCGATGTTGTGGGGGCAGCGACAATGGCTCCGGTGGGATAATACTGCATAAGTTTAAGGGTGATAGCAGACCGCACCATCTGTTCCCTGCAGAATCCAATGAATTCTCCCTGCTTCAGCCATTTCTTCCAGAATTTTTTGGTCCTTTCCTCGAAGTCATCACCATGATCACAGCCTGACTTTTTAATATCAAGCTCAAGGACTATTTCTTTTTCCTGGCCTTCTTCTACCGGAATATCGATTATATATCCTTTTCCCTGCTTCCTGGCCTTTGCCTGTACAGGAAGGTTGAGCCTTATCTCGCCCTCGTCAAAGTCAGCATATAGAGTTCCCTTGCCCTGCTTCATATCTATGCTTTTTTTCCCATAATCAGGCCTGGGATCAAAATGGAAGGAAACAACCGGATTTCCTTTTAACCCGACTATTTTCCTTATCAGAAAATGGTCATCACAGAGTTCCTGCTGATGGGGCACCATAAAATCCCTGACAATAAAATCATAATCCCTGCCCCTGCATATATGCTCTACTATGGCAGTATCTTTTATATAGCGGGTCTCTATATCTGCTTCATCATTTTTAATGGAAAAAGACCCCCCCTCCCTGTCCAGCAGCCTGGCAAAAATGCTGGGTGAGTCAAAATGAGGGTAGCAAAGCCAGTCAATAGACCCTTTTTTGGATACCAGAGCAGCTGTATGGAGGTTTCCTATTAGTAGATAATCCTGTATGTTGCTCATCTGGCCGCCTTTGCTATATTTTATCTGTAAAAATGTTTCCGGCATCTATGCCCGGCTCTTCATAAAGCTCACATGGTATCCCTATATCCGCCAGGTACAGGGCACCTGTATCTTTTCTTACATTTTCTTTTAACAGTCCTTTTTTTACAAGAGCCAGAGCCATAGTATGATCAGCAGTAATATGGTCCCTGTAAATACTGCCTTCATCAGAATCAATGCCAGATATCAGGATCCAGGGGACCTTCCTGTTTCATATTCTCTGACTGGTGTAAGAGAAATACCGCTGGCTCGCATACCTGCAAACACACAGCACATTCCCTGGGTCTGCTCCTTCCGTCACCATGTTCCAGGCATAGTATATCAAAAAGCTGGCTAATAAATTTTATCAATAGCAATAAGTGGAGAACGCCATGTCAATTATTTATGGAGTGCTGCAATATATAATTACAAAGTCTTATGAGATAGATAATGATCCAATTTCTTCCAGTTTAAAAAAGAGAATTTAGAATATACTCAAGTTTTATTTCCGCATAAGCTATATAAGTATCGGATGCTCCATAATATAATTTTACCATGCCTTCTTCGTAAAACGCACCGCAGGTAAAGATCACATTGCCGAAAAAGCCGTTCAGCTCATAGTCTGTCTGCGGTTCCATTAAAGGTCTTTTACTTTTTGCTATGATCTTAAAGGGTTTCCCGCTGTCCAGCAGCACCGCCCCCAGACAATACCTGTTATCCCCGGATGCTCCGTGGTAGATCTCCAGCCAGCCTTCTTTTATCCGGAAAGGGACCGCACCCCCTCCTATTTTTCCACTGTCCCAGGATCCTTGCCTGGGCCCCATTAACCAGTTATGGCTGCCCCAGCAGATGAGATCCGGTGATTCTGATATCCATATGCCTTTTAATCCTAATTCGGAAGCTGAGGGCCGGTTTAAAGCATAATACCTGTCATTTATTTTTTCCGGAAAGATTACTACGTCCTTATTATCAGGTGAAAAGATCACACCATGCCTGGTAAAACTAATAAAGTCATAAGTGGATGCCAGGCAGGTAGTAATGCCCGTTATATCAGATACTGCACTGTAGGTTATGTAATATTTATCATCGATCAAGGTTATTCTTGGATCTTCTATGCCATATCTCTCATATATATTCTCAGGAAACATGGCCGGCTTTACGTCTATCTTAAAATCAATACCATTTTTACTCCTGGCAAGCCTGAGATGCGAAATAGAGGTAAGGAAATTCCCCCTGGCCGTTTTTATAATCCTTGGGTCAGAGATATTTATCGAAGGATCATTTTTATTAAATTCTTTTATAACAAATTCTCCGCTTTTGCTATCAAGCCAGGACACGGAAAGATTTTTGGGATTATTATTTATTGGTGCTTCAGCAACTCTTATAAGAAGTATGACTTCTTCCATAAACTTCGTAACCCCGCAGTTAAAAACACCCTCTACTGTAAATCTGGGATCTGAAGGTTCTACATCTCCTGGTTTTATTATTGGATTTTTTTCTGATCTTTTTATATCCATTTCCACATTCCCGTTATAATATTAAGCTATGACAACTATACACATATTCAAGACTTATTCCAATAAAGAGAGTCTGTATTCGATCCGTGCTATAATTAAAATATAAAGTATTATTTTTAGATCAAAATACTGTTTAAAGATATCGAAAAGAGGTATGTTTTAGAAAAGCTAGAAAAAATCATAAGGGAAAAAAATAGATGTTTGAACGGTATATATATATCATCATTTATACCGAGAAAATGTGGAATTGCAACATACACCAAAGATCTGACCGAAGCTATAAACCTTATTAATCCATACTGCAAAGCAGATATATTTGCACTGGTCAAACCGGAAGATAAGATCGATTATCCGCCCGAAGTCAGATTTGAGATCAACCAGTATGAAACTGATTCTTATATTGAAGCTTCCCGCCTAATCAATAGGTCAAATGCAGATATAGTCGTGCTGGAACATGAATTCGGCCTATACGGAGGTGAATTTGGGGAATATATTATCAAGCTTTTAGAGCTTTTAAAAAAACCCCTGATCATAACTTCTCATACTATACCGGATGATGCCGGAAAGGGGTACGGCCTGGTACTAAAGGATGTAATAAGGTTTGCTGAAAAAGTTATAGTTATGATGCCTCAAAGCCTGGAAAAACTTGTTAAGGAATATCGCTACCCAAGAGAGAAAATAGACATCATCCCGCATGGTGTCCCGGACATACCCATGGAGCCCAACCATAGATACAAAAAGAAAAAAGGTCTGGAAGGCAGGTTTGTCCTTGGCAATATAAATCTCCTGTCAGAGGTAAAAGGAATTGAATATACGCTGGAAGCACTGAGAGATATAAGGAAAATAATCCCTGATGTGCTATACCTGATAATTGGACAGACACACCCTGTAGTTCTTAAAACAGTTGGCGAAAAATACAGAAACTTCTTAAAGGAAAAGATAAGTTCATATGGTCTATATGAAAATGTGAGATTTATAAATAAATATTTATCCTTAAACGATCTTGTTGATTGGTTAAAGGTCATAGACATTTATATAACTCCATATTTAGACCCCCAGCAGTCAGCTTCAGGGGCCCTGGCTTATGCGGTCGGGGCGGGCAAGGTATGTATTTCAACGCCCTATCTTTATGCAAAAGAAGTCCTGGCAAATAATAGGGGAAAAATTGTACCATTTAGAGATTCCCAGGCTATCGCTGATGCTGTTATAGATATATTTAAGGATCCGCAAAAAAAATCTGCCATAGAAAATAAAACATATAAATTCGGGAGACTTATGACCTGGTATAATATAGCTCTACAGCATCTTACATTATTTGATGAGGTCATAGCAAAATATAGCTGCTAAAAAACCAATTAAAATAAATCAGCATAAACCAATAATAAAAAAACTAATAAAATATTTTTAAATATATAGAAAGTACTTATGGACCCTCTTAAAAAATTAAGGTCAATGACTTCCGCTATCGGTGTCTATCAGCATGGAAATTTTAATAAGCCCGATCCTGGATTTGGATATGCCCTTGAAGACCAGGCAAGGGCGCTTCTGGTCACCAAAGAATTTAAGGATGAAAAACTGCAAAAGATCTATTTAAATTTTATCAAGAACGCACAAAGACAGGATGGCCTTCTTTATCATTTTTATTTTTATAATAATAGCAAAAAACCTGGTTACGGCGAGGGCTTATTTAAAAATGAAGAATTTAATTCGAGATCAAATGTTAAAGAAGCTTATGGCCTGACCTTATGGTCTCTTTTGGCAGCAGATATACATGGTGATGATGATGTGGAAAAGATCATCAAAAATCTGATCGAGGACTCTAGCAGCTGGACCTCGCCCAGGGCTGCCGCTTCAGCTTTGCTTGGTTTGATAAGTCTTGATCAAGAGCTTAGCCAGGAAAAAAGTCTAAAGGAAAGTTTGCATAGCCATTATCTTGATACTCGCTCGGATGACTGGGAGTGGTTTGAAGATTACCTGGTATACGCAAATGCTATTATACCCTGGGCGTTATGGGAGATCTATCTAAAAAGAAACTGTAAAAAAAGCTTTGAGATTGCAAAAAAGACAACGGATTTTTTAATAAAAAACTGCCAGGAAAATAATACCCCATCACCCATTGGCTGCAATGGCTGGTATCTCAGGGGTAAAAATAAAGCACTGTTTGACCAGCAGCCAATAGACGCAGGATATATGGTCTGCTGCCTGGAAAAAGCATATTATGCCTCAGGAGATCATTATTATCTTGATTGGGCTAAAAAATGGTACGACTGGTTCCGGGGATATAATATAAACAATATACCGCTTATAGATAAAGACCTTTCCTGTTATGATGCGCTTAACCCGGAAGGTGTCAATCTAAACCAGGGGGCTGAATCAAATATATGTTTTTTGATGGCATACCTTGCAGCAAAACGACTTGGTTTTTTGCCTGATATCCATTAAGCTATTAGAAATCAGGGGGCAGGTCTATCATTTCCCCTCTTATTTTTTGCTGCCTTGCCAGCATGTATGCTTTTTTATATTTTTTAGCAATGATTTCCCAGGATACGACTTCATTTAAATATTTTTTCAGGTTAGCTGACAATGTATCCCTCAGCTCCTTATCGGTGGCCAGCCTTATTACTTTTTCCTTTAGCATTTGTTTATCGGTAAAAAGCAGTCCGCCTTCACTTTCAAGAGTTTGCGCAGTAAGTCCTTCCAGCGGAGCAGTGGTCACATAGGGCTTTTTTAAAGAGACTATCCTTGCCAGTGTGCCTGATTGGGTCTCATCAACCGTGGGCAGCACTATAAAATTACAAACTGCCATCACTTTATAATAATTATCGCCCCTGGGGATGAATTCGTGATAATGAGCCAAACCCTTATTCTCTAAGATCTCCAGGCTTTTCTTGTAATTATTATAATCTTCCAGATGAGCCGCGTCTCTCATTGCGCCTGCAGCAAGCAGATCCCATTCCTCCCCGGTTTTTTCTTTTATTTCCTTGATTATTTCTTCCCACATCGAAGTCAGGATATCCCATCTTTTATTTGCCTGTATCCATCCTACCAGACCGACCAGATTATTGCTTAAGTGCTTTATCTTGTTTAAACCCAATTCCTGTTTTAGCTTTGGGATATCGCTTTCACTCCAATTTTTATCCACCCTTGCGCCATGGGGTACGATCATGATGTTTCTGGGCATTTTCCATTTCAGCTGAGTAAAAGTCCAGTTTAGCCTCCATTTTTGATACTGGCTTTTAAATAAAACTACATCAGAGTCTTCGCATAGCTGGTAAATAAAATTGCCTTCAAAATCCTTCAATCTCCCATGTATAGTATGCGGTTCCACTACTATGGGAAAATCATTTATAGAACCCAAAAATTCTATAAAACCCTGATTCCTGTCCCCAATACCTCTATTGTCTATATGCTCATATAGACCATATTCATGCTGTATGTGGATTGCATACGGTTCTAATTTTTTAATTTTTTCTGCAACAGGCTTCCACCAAAAACGATTGGAAGTATCAATAATTGGATAGACTCCTTTCCCGGATCCGTCAGTATGACTGATGACCAGGACTTCCCTTTCCGGGTTTGCTTTTTGAATAAATTCTCTGGCCTCTTCAGAAAATGTGGCTATGCCGCATAATCTGGGATAATAGCTGGAGACGAGTACAATTGGACTTTTCTTAGGCATAAATTCTTTTCCTCCAAACAGATCTAATTTTTATAAAATAATACAAATCCCTTTTCAGTTCCAGGTCAAGACTTATTTTATTTAACAGTTTTTCCTGGGATAAAAAAATAGCTTATCTGATCCAATATCCAGATTCAGGATCATACTTTTCCCACAATTTTTTTAAGATAATCCCGAAGATGAAGCATAAGAGTCGTTTTCCCTGCCTGTCCTGCACCTGCAATTAAACTTAATTGTTTTTTTGACAGATGAGACTTTGATCCACTTACTAAGTTTCTTTTAATCATAATCTTATTTTAACCCGATATTTTATAAAGTCTATTAATATTATTATGGGGTTAACGCTCCCTGGAAGTTTAATTATAAGTTATAACTAAGTTTTTTAAGTTTATCTTTTAGGCTGATATTATTTCAGAATAATCTATATAATAATATTTATGATCATCATAATGCCTGCTGCCAGATTGGTCAGTGCAAAGATCATTTTTAGATATTTTGGTTTACTTTTAATCGCAAACTTGCCGCCGCCTTTGCCTACCATTGACATAAAGACAGAGATAATTAGGACAATAATGCCCATTAGCAGTATAATATTCATCTATTATGCCTCTTTTCGGGAGGTCCGGGGTTTTTTAGCATATGTCCGGTTTAGTTTAACTTCGGCTTTACTGCCACTATCAAAATAATTTTAACATCGTAATCCAAGAGCATTAGTCTAGCATATGCCATTCAAATTTTCTGCAAAAACCAATTCAAGCAGCCATTTATTTTTCCTACCAGATAAAACGGCAGGTTTAAAAGAAAATACTTCTTTCCTTTAATGGTTTTAACGGTATCAATCGATAATTTACCAGAATACACTCTTACTGCGTAATTATGCGGAGCCCTATCAATGTATTCATGCAATGATCTAAGTCTGCCTGCTTTCCCCTTTTTTACTTCAATAGGTATAAGATAATTATTAAAAGGTATCACATAATCAACCTGGGCACTTGATTGTTTTTTTTCTCTTACCCAGAACCCGACTTTCTCTATAATACTTTGACTTTCTGCCATAAGTTCCTGCCCCACGATGTGCTCAGCAATTTTTTCTTCATAAAAGCTATCCAGGTCCCTTGTGCCGAATAGTTCCTTTTGAAGGCCTGCAAAATAATTTATTAGTCCAGTATCAAGGATATGCAGCCTTGGGGATTTTTTATTATCAGGTTCAATTGGAATACTAACTGTGGTTGTAGGATATATTAAATATATTAACATTGCTTTTTCAATCATTTTTAAAGCTTCAGACATTTCTCTTGATCTATATTTTGAATGGCCAAATCCTTCAAAGCTTATTCTTTTAGCTGCAGAATAAAAAGAATTCTCTATTGCATGCCTGATAACATTGGCAATAGTATTGTTTCTAGCATATTTTTCGACATCATCAAGGTATGACGTAAGAAGACTTTCATAAACTGTTCTTAGCCCGGTAATATCTCTATGTCTGACCTACTTTAAGAAAGTTTGGAGGCGGCACCCCCCTTATATCAATTTTGTTAGTCGGTGATTGGAGAAAAAGCTTTAATAAGAATTAACAGATATCAATTTCAGAATAACCAGATCTCGTATTTATTAAGAAGCGTATTCCAATACTATTATTATTTAACTTCTCCCTTTAAGAGTTTCCCTGATCCATGCTGGGTCTTTGCGCATTGGCAGAACGGCAATTATATATGCGGACTCTGCAACTATGTCATAATAAATAATATAAGGGAATCTTTTAGCAAGCAATTGATATAAGCCATAATTCTTTTTATGAATACCTGCATAAATTACAAGAGATTCGAAATCTGCAATCAGACTATCCCAAAAGTAGTTGCCAATTCCAGGTCTTTTACGTTCATAGAAAATTCTTCCATCATCAAGATCACCTACTGCTTCTTTGATGATTAAAATATCTTTTATTTCAATCATTTATGCATTGCTTTTAATTTATCTATAGAAATAAATCCTGCTTCACCATTTTTCATCTTCCTTTTTCTCTCTTCAACTATTTTCCTATGCCATTCCGGAGTTTCTATTTCGGATCCTTCATATAAAATAGAATCCCAAAGTTCCTCCATGGTTCGCAGACGCTCTAAAATATCCATCTTCTTAATTATAATATTATTCATCTTGCTCCTTATTTTTTAAAAAATTTTTCAGTAGTAATTCATTTATATAATATAATACTATCCTGTTATTTTCAACTGTTAATGCATTTATTCAAATAGACATATATGTTATTATTAACTAAATCTTCCTTGTACCTTAGTCTATTATCTTTCTTTATCTCTTGGATTATTAAGAATTTGAAGAATTAATAATACTATTAATTTAGTGGAGGCGGCACCCGGACTCGAACCGGGGATAAAGGTTTTGCAGACCTCTGCCTTACCGCTTGGCTATGCCGCCCTTAAGCACAGGAAGATATTATAGAATAAAAGTTATAAAAAGTTAAGATAATTGATTTTAAAATACCCCGTCAAGTTCTGCGCCGCAATTTCTGCATCTGCTGCCAGACATATTTTTTTTTACGATATCAAATCCCCTTCTCACGATCACGGCAGCACTACAGGAGGGGCATTTTGTGTTTTCATGATCTTCAAGGAAGACATTTCCGGAATAGATATATTTCAGGCCTGCTTTTTTCCCAATGCTTATAGCCCTTTTTATGCTGTCAACAGAGGTAGCCGGGATATCTGATCTGTACTGAGGGTGATAGGCGCTGATATGCCACGGTATAGAACCGTCAAGCCCGGCAATAAAACATGCGATCTCCTCAAGCTCGCCAACTGAGTCATTTATGCCGGGTATTATGAGTGTAGTTATTTCTATCCATATGCCCCTGTCATGCATATCTTCAATATTCTTTAGGACCGGCTTAAGCTTTCCTCCAATGCGGTCACAGTAAGTCTTTTCCGAGAAACTTTTAAGGTCAATATTTGCAGCATCCAGGTATGGAGCTATCATATCAATACACTTATCTGTCATAAAGCCATTGGTAACAAATACATTTTTTAATCCTTTTTCACTGGCGATCCTGGCCGTATCATATGCATATTCAAAATAAATCGTAGGTTCGGTATATGTATATGAAATACTGCTGCAGTTATATTCCAGGGCATGCGCTACAATCTCTTCCGGGGACCTGTCCTTTCCTTCTATGTGGCCATCATCACATGGCATCTGGGAGATCTGGTAATTCTGGCAGAAAAAACATTTGAAATTGCAGCCCACAGTTGCAATAGAAAGTGAATATGAACCTGGCAGGAAATGAAATAATGGTTTTTTTTCTATAGGGTCGACATTTTCCGATATAAGTTTCCTATAGACCAGGCTGTAAAGTATGCCTTCCCTGTTTTCTCTTACCGAACATTCTCCTTTTTCTCCCGGACTCATAACGCATCTATGATTGCAAAGATCACACCTGACCTTTTTATCTTTCAATTTTTTATAAAGATAAGCTTCTTTCATAATATAAATTATAACCGTACTTAAATATAACTCAAATAAAGAACCGCGACCCCATTATCTTATTAATGGATCTTTTCCAGAAACCTGTACTTATAACGCTGGACATTTCACATGGGCTAGCGAAAATCAGAAATACCTTAAAAAACAATAAAGACCCTATATTCATAACATAAAAAAAGCGATCAGGCCCGGTGGTTTTTCTAGACCTGTCTCTTTTCAAATACTTTTATTATTTCACCCAGATACAATCTGTGATAATCCTTTAAGGGATAATTTTTATCTATACCGGGATCCAGAAAATTAGAAGGGTCGATATCCTGAAAATATATCTTTCTACATTCTATAAACATCCTTGATTCAGTGAAATAAACATTGCCGAGACTTCCGCTTTTTGGCGTCAATCTTTCATATGACATCTTGTCTGTATCTCTTCCGGATTTTGTCCCGCAAAATTTCAATACATCCCTGTATTCCTCATCGAAAAGACATATCGTAAAATACTTTTCTTCTTCCATAAAATCATATGTGTGCCTGGTCGGTCGTATAAAACAGAAACACACTTCCATATTCCATAGTATCCCAAAGCCGCCCCAGCTGGCTGTCATCATATTATACCGGTCTATTTTTCCGGCAGTTATCATCATCCAGTCTTTATTTATGAGCTTAAAGACATTTTTCTGTATAGATTCCGCGCTTATTTCTTTATAATTGTTCTCCATCCAGGCCCCCTCTTTATTGAGTTAATATATTTTTATTACCATAATATAATACAGGATTTTCAATTAAATTTTAATGAAGCAAACCTGAACATGGGGAACTTGATTTAATGGTGTCGGAAGGGGGACTTGTTCTTTCGTCTCGCTGGGGCTCGCTGCAGAGACGCAGACTCCCTCGACTTCGTCTCAGTCCGTCTTTTCAAGTCCTTACGAAATGTGGATCCACCACATTTCTAGCAATTTTGATTCTATCTTTAATTGGTACAGATAATAATTTTACTGGTGTCCCATTGTTTGAAAAATTGGAACCAGATATTGAAGGAATTGAAAGATTTTAAAAAAATAGATAATCATTGAATTACTCTCTGAATGGTTCTTGTAATCCCAATTCATTAGCTTCTTTATTAAAGCTATCTTCTATAATATCTATTTCATTCCAGTATTTAGAATCTAATAATTGAGCCTCTGATTGAATCTCATCCCAATTATCCGGTTCGTTATATTTTTCATAGTTTACTTTATCCGCAAATTCCTTAAATTGCAATTTGGTCTTGGCTAAATACTCCAATCTATAGCTATAAGCCTCTTTTAAAAAAGAAGGTGTTTTTATTTTTGAATAGTCTTCATAGTATTTTTCATATTTTTCTACCAATAACTCAGCATAGGTTGCTTTTTTATCAATATTATCAGTTTCATTATTAAATTTATCAATTAAGTCTGATATTGTTTCACCATATTTATCATATATTTCCCAATAGCTCATAACATAATCAAAATGTTTTGAAACCCTATCTCTAAAATCAGCAATTTGTTCTTGTTTCTTTTCTGCTTCCTCTTTTTGTTCTTCTTCTCTTTGTATCTCTTCCCATTCTTCAGCAGTATATATTGGTTCTGAACTACATCCTGAAACAGTTAGTATTAAAATGAATAAAAATATGGATATAAAAATAAATAATTTTTTTTTCATCTTAAATCCCTTCAACGAATTATTACTGCCATCTATATATTAAATCATCTAATCCATTTTCCCTATATACTTCTCTTTGCATCATATCACATTCTCTCTCTAACTCTTTATCTTCATCATAATATTTTATAGACTCATTATTGAGTTCTTCAATATCTGCCATATAATTCTCTATTGTTTCTTTTGAGGGTAAATTTTTATCCTCCCCAACAGGAATAAGTAAAGCTAAAACTTTTAATTTATTTTTAGATTCTATTTCTTTTATAAGTCCCATTTCATATTTTTCCAATTGTTCTAATTTCTTATAATAAAAACCATCCAATGGTTCTGGAATATGAAGTTTCTTAAATATTTTTAATCTATTATTATGATTTTCTTTTAGCTCCTCTAATAATTCTATTGTACCCTCTATTCTATCTATTGGTTCAGTATCTGACCTATTTAATATTTCAATATCATTATTCATTTTTTCAAAAGTATTTTTCCAATCTTCATTTATCTCCCAATATTCTTCATCAAATTGTATTATTTCATTCTTTACCATTTGCTTTTCGCAACCGATAGACAGTAGGACAACAAGAGATAGAATAGTTAATAGAAAGATACTGATGAATTTTTTCATTGTAATCACCTTGCTCCCACTCTTTGATATGGGTCCCACTCCCCCACTACCCTATAGTAACTTATAGAGATGTTAATGACACATTTGCTCAAATTATAAATCATAACGAATTATACTTATACTAAGAATTACTTATTTAATTTTTTATTTATATGCTTACTGTATATTATCTATCGCTTCTAATACTATATCTATATCCGTATTGTAATAATACAGATCTGTGGTAGCTATTTCTGTTACTTCTCCGTCAATATCTATTACTGGACTTCCACTTTCACCCTCTACTGTTTTTCTGGTGTAATCCCAGATACTATCACCTATAAGGAATAGCGGCTTATCGCTATCTAAATCTACTTCAAATCCGTTATCTATTTCACTACTTGTAAATATTGCATAATCGGTTTTATTCATATAATCATTATTATATGTTAATAGTACAATGCTTATTCCGCCTATTCTAAAATTACCGAAAATGCCATTTTCGTTTTCCACTAAATGCCCTGCCGATATTAAGTAAATCTCGTCATTATAATCTATTGAAAATGCTGTGGCATCCCCGATACCGCCTATTGCATTAGTGCATTCAACATAATATACATAACCTAAATATTCATTTAGATTATTAATCAAATCTTTATATTTCTGTAATTCTTCTTTACATTCAGTATCTTCAATATACTCTGTTACAACTACTGTCTCTGTGATAGTTTCAATTATGGTATCAGTAACTATCTCCGGCTCTGCTTCTTCTTCAATTACCTCTGGTGAACTCTCTGGAGTACAGGTTGTAACAAATGCAAAAATTAAAACGATTATTGATAAAACAATTAGCAATCTTTTCATCTTAGATCTCAAAAATATAGTATAATAATATTAATAATTATAACAATAATTTATTATATTAATAAACATGATTATAAAGTTATTAAGATATTCAAGGAAAAAGGTGAAAGTGCAAAGACAGCTAACAGGACTGAATTGCAAAAACTATTAAAATATATAAAAGAAAATAAAGACAAAATCGATGCCCTGATTGTCTATAAGCTAGATAGATTAAGCAGAGATATTTATGATTCATTAAGTCTAAGATTGTTATTCGATAAATTGGGAATAGAATTAAAATCTGTTTCTGAACCATTTGATGATTCAGCAATGGGTAAATTTACTGCAAACCTCTTCTCTTCCCTGGCACAGTTTGACAACGATATTAGATCAGAAAGAACCTCAATTGCAATGAAACAAGCTGTTAGGGATGGTAAATGGCTATAGCAAACACCGTATGGTTATGATTTTGGTGTCGGAAGGGGGACTTGTTCTTTCGTCTCGCTGGGGCTCGCTGCAGAGACGCAGACTCCCTCGACTTCGTCTCAGTCCGTCTTTTCAAGTCCCGTAAAATATGCACCTGAGGCATATTTTACCACATAAGCTTTTGTATTGTTTGGGATGGAAATTAATTTAATGGTGTCGGAAGGGGGACTTGAACCCCCACGAACAAAATTGTTCACAAGGCCCTCAACCTTGCGCGTCTACCAATTCCGCCACTCCGACACGTCTTGATATGCAATCTTATCAATATGTAAAATGCTTAATAATTCTAGGGATTAATAGGATATATGTCAATAAATAGTTTATCCCTCTTTTGGTTTGAGTGACAATGCCAGGTGCTCCACCAGATTTCCCTTTTCTATCAGAAGCTTCATGTCATTTTCTTCTTCCAGTGTTTTCATGAGCTCCGGATCGACCGGTATGCTTAAGAAATTTATCTCTCCTTCCTTCAGCATTGCTATCAGGTTATTTATGTCAGGGTCAAACCTTATTATAAGCCTGCCTATCTCAGGGACCTCATTATGATAATATTCATTTATCTCTAATACCATTTCTCCGCTGTCGTCATAAGAAGCCACTTTATAAGGGCCGTTGGAGACTATACTGGTATATGGAAGACTGTCATGATCTACCGGACTAAACTGATCCTTTTTAAATACCTGGGGGAAAAGTTTCTTCCAGTCCTTCACCGGTTCCTCAAATACTATGGTAAAGCTTTTTTCATTTACTATATTTATTTCCTTTATCCTGCTGTAATCCGCATCAAGATTGGAAAAATACTGTTTTTCTTCAGTGAATACCCTGAAATATTCGAATGTATAGACAACATCTTCGGAAGTTATGGGATCACCATCGTGCCAGTAGATATCTTCTTTCAACTTAATATTTATATTATTACCAGGTATGCCAATCATATCATCCTGTAATCCTGACAGTTCTTCTGCAAGTTCCGGAGAATAAGAGCCGTCACTGTTCTTCTTCCAAAGACCCTTGAACAAAAGGTCGTTTATAAAATAGGTCCCGAAACCGTTAAAGATGTCGATATTGTCCGAACTATACCCTGCCGCTATCTCTGTTATTTCTTCTTCCGTTATTTCCCGGCCGGATGACAGGGTCCAGTCTTCAATACTATAGAAGAACTTATCCTCAGCGACCTGGATCCCTGCGCTTTCCAGTTCATCATCATATGCGAATACAAATAGCCTGCTGTATAAGGGAAGTATTACTGCATCCTTTGCCAGGGTCTCCTGTATCTCTTTTGCCGTTTGGCTTTTTATCGCAGGATCTTCCAGCGAAGCCATCCGAGCAATTGCATCATCCATACTGGTATTGGAATACCAGTAGAAATTCTCGCAGCAGGTGTTTTCCCCGGTCTCCATTGACGGTATCTTGCTGGAGGAAAATGAGTTTTCTATGTCTCTATGACCTGATATATATAGGGACCATAGGCCCAGGTCAAAGTCGCCATTGTAAATATGGTTCTGGTAAAACTCTTTGGGAGGGTCATTATATACCCAGAGGTTTATCCCGATCTTTTCCAGGTCTTCCCTGACTATATCCTCTATCAATTTCCTGGAGCTGCTGTTATCAACCGCCCTTATGGTGATATAAAGGGGATTATCCTTTCCAAAGCCAGCCTTTGCCAGGAATTCCTCTGCTTTCTGCAGATCGTAGTCATACCCGGCCCATGCGGGCTCCCAGAAAGGCGTGCCTTCTGCAAAAATACTATTGCTTATATCATTATATCCATTAAATATCTCTTCTGTTATCCGGCTGCGGTCTACAGCATGGAAAATAGCTTTCCTTATATCTATATTGCTTAGAGGGTTCTTATCCTGCTTTGCCTTCATCTGCAGGAAAAACTCTTCCCCTCTAAGCTGGCTTCCGTTCTGCTGTTCCTGCGCTTCTGCTTCCACTGTGTCATTATTTGAAATGGGTAGTCCCAGGTCCTCGGGGGTGCATGACTGTAATATCAGTATCAATACTGTAAAAAATACTGTTATTAATAAAAGATATTTTATCCTTCTTATCATGCTGGTGATTATTCTATTACAATTAGATTTTTTTTTTAAGGATAGTTCCGGTAAATATTTCTATTTACAAAGCCTGCCCGGCAAAGAAACATGCGGCCAGATGCTCTTTCCCATTGGTATCATAATTTTTCAATTCAGGCACTTCACTGCTGCAGACATCCCTGGCAATAGGACATCTTGGATGGAAAGGACATCCTGAGGGAGGATTGAGAGGACTGGGCACATCTCCCTCCAGCACCATCCTTTTCCTTTTTCTTTCCAGCACCGGGTCAGGGATGGGTACTGCGGATAGCAGACCCACAGTATATGGATGAAGAGGTTTGGAATAAAGGTCCTCACTGTTTGCTATCTCCACCAGTTTCCCAAGATACATGACTCCTACCCTGTTGCTCACATGCTTTACTACTGAAAGGTCATGGGCTATAAACAGGTAGGTAAGGTCAAATTCCTCCTGGAGATCTGCCAGCAGGTTCAATATCTGGGCCTGTACCGATACATCAAGGGCAGATACAGGCTCATCGCATAATATTATCCTGGGAGTGAGGGCAAGGGCCCTGGCGATGCCTATCCTCTGCCTCTGTCCCCCGCTGAACTCATGGGGATACCTATTGAGGTGCTCTGGGTTGAGACCGACTACATCCAGAAGCTCTTTAACCCTTTTTATCCTTTTTGCTTTTGTCCCGATTCTGTGTATCTCCAGCGGCTCGCTGATTATGTCGCCGATTGTCATCCTGGGAGAAAGGGATGCATAGGGATCCTGGAATATTATCTGTATATCCCTTCTAACCTTAAACATCTGCCTGTGATTCAGCTGGAAAAGGTCAGTGCCGTCATAGACTACTGATCCCGCTGTCCGGGAAATAAGCCTTAATATTACCCTGGCAGTAGTCGATTTGCCGCATCCGCTTTCGCCTACAAGGCCGAAAGTCTCACCTTTTTTTATGGAAAAACTTATATCATCTACAGCCTTTATCACGCCTGGGCTGTTCTGGATGAAAAAACCACCCCGGAGGTAATAGTACTTCTTAAGATTTTTTACTTCCAGTAATTTATTATTATCCATCTATATTATCTTTTGCTGCCCTGTTTTTTAAAATATCTGCTGCCCTGTAACATGCGGCAAAGTGCCCTTCTTCTATTTCCCTCATGGGGGGGAAACCTTTTTTGCATTCATCAGAATAATATTTACACCTGTTCCTGAATGTACATCCTGCCGGCAGGTCGATAAGGCTTGGAGGAGAGCCCTTTATCGGTTTTAATTTTTCCCTCTTTTCTTCATCAAGCCTGGTGATGGAATTCATAAGCCCCAGGGTATAGGGATGCATAGACCGGTAAAAAATATTATCCACGGTAGAAAACTCTACCGGTTTTCCTGCATACATCACCATAACCCTTTCGGCATATTTTGCCACCACGCCCAGGTCATGGGTTATAAGGATTATGGAAGAATTGGTCTTCTTCTTGATATCGTCCACCAGTTCCAGTATCTGGGCCTGTATGGTCACATCAAGTGCAGTTGTGGGCTCATCAGCAATAAGTATATCGGGTGAGTTTGCGATGGCCATAGCGATCATGACCCTCTGCCTCATGCCGCCGCTGAACTCATGAGGATAACTGGAAAGCCTTTTCCTTGCTTCAGTTATACCAACCATCTGCAGAAGTCTTAAAGCTTCCTTTATTGCTTCTTCTTTTTTGAGCTTCCTGTGTATGACAACTGATTCGATCAGCTGGTTGCCCACAGTATATACTGGATTAAGCGAAGTCATGGGATCCTGGAATATCATGGATATCCTGTTTCCCCTGTATTTCTGAAGATCCCTTTTCCTCAGCTTAAGGAGATCCCTGCCGTCAAAAAGTATCTGGCCTCCTACCACCCTTCCCGGAGGCTCAGGTATGAGCCTGAGTATAGACAATGCAGTCACGCTCTTTCCGGAACCGGTCTCCCCCACTATTCCCAGCGTTTCCCCTTTTTTGAGGTCAAAACTTACACCATCTACAGCCTTTACTATGCCGCTGTCGGTATAAAAATAAGTCCTGAGGTCATTTACCTCAAGTACTTTATTGTTTTTTCCATATCCAGTCATCTATACTCTTTATGATCAGTTTTTCATCTTGGGATCGAATGCATCCCTTAGCCCATCTCCCAGAAGGACGAAACCCAGCACTGTTATCACTATGGCCAGTCCGGGGAAAAGCATCATCCAGGGAGCTATATCAATAAAACTAAGTGATTCTGAAAGCATTTTTCCCCAGGCAGGAGTCGGAGGCTGAACTCCTATGCCCAGAAAGCTTAGCGATGCCTCTACGATGATTGCAGTACCCACATTCATGGTAGCATATACTATTATGGGTGCTATGGCATTGGGGAATATATGTTTAACGATTATCCTGGTATTGCTGGCTCCCAGCGCCCTTGCAGCTTCGATATATTCCTTATTTTTTATAGACAGGATGGAGCCCCGGAATATCCTGGCAAAATATGCCCATCCCAGGACACCTATGGCAATAAATATATTGACTATGCCCGCTCCCAGTATGGTCATTATGGCAATTGCGCCAAGTATATAGGGGAAAGCAAAGAAAATATC
>CAZDXU010000038.1:0-18540 GCA_964509585.1 uncultured Actinomycetota bacterium
AATAGAGGCTATGAGATATATCCCATCTATTTTGGGCACCAGGGATATATGGAGCCAGTGGTGCAACCGGCTATTACTTTTTTCTATGGAAAAAAGCCGTTCATGTCCTCTATTGGTCAGGAGCGGTTTTTATGTCTGGTAAAAAAATATTTTCATTCTTGATGATAGCAGCATTAAGCATGCTGCTTGTCAGTTCAGTGAGCTTTTCTACGGAAAAGGATGATGTCTCGGGCAGCTTTGTGGTAAGGGCAGAGGCTTTAAAGGATGTCTCTTATGATAATGTGGTAAAGACTGTAGCAAATATAGAAGTAGAAGCATTGAGCGGTCCTATCGCCTCTTATGTAGCTGAAGGCATAGACAGGGCTTCTAAAAATATATATGAGGCAAATGTTTCTGCAAGAGAAGAAGCAAAAAGGAAAGCAGAAGAAGAGGCAGCAAGAGAAGCTGCGAAAAGGCAGGCAGAAGAAGAGGCGGTCGCTGAAAGCAAAGCTGCTTCGGGAAATGCGGTTGCTTCAGGTCCGGTCAGCCTTTCCGGTTTAGAGGCTGAGATGCTGAACCTTATAAACCAGACCAGGGCAAATCATGGACTGAGCGCACTTGCACCCAACCAGATGCTTATAGACCTTGCCAGGTCAAGGTCAAGTGACATGATATCCAGGAATTATTTCTCCCACTACACTCCTGACGGCCAGAATATAAAGCATATATTTGCCCAGCATGGAGTAGTCTACAGGAATTTCGGCGAGAACCTGGGAAATGCCAGTCCGGCAAGCTATGGATCGCCAGGCGCATTCCTTAATGCCTGGATGAACTCTCCCAGCCACAGGGACAATATGCTTAAAGGCTACTATACCACCATGGGCGTGGGAGTGGTTGATGGCGGGGGCAGAAGGGTGATCACGGTACTATTTATAAGGTGATGTTTATGGATATGTTGGACGCCTGACCATGACGCCCCGGGATGTTGCACCTCCGGGGCGTCATTCCTGTTTATGGCAGCTAAAAAAGAAGTCCTTTCGCCATAGAGTAAATAAGCGGACCACCCACCAGCAGCACAAATGCTGGAAGTATCAGACAGGTAAGGGGGATAAGCGTGAATAATCCTTTCTTCTTGGCCTTACGTTCCGCATTATCCCAGTTGTAATGGTTTATCTGCACCGCTCTCCTGGATAGTATATCTTCTATAGAGGAACCATACCTGTCTGCCTCACAAAGTATGGAAATAAACTCTCTGAACTGCTCTGACCTTCCCGCAAACATAAGGCTTCTGTAGGCATAGTCCTTCCCTGTACCCAAATCTATAAGCCTTATAAAATCCTTGAGGCTGCCGGAGATCTTTCCATTGTATTTCCGGGAGACTATTTTAAACGAATTATATATGTTATGTCCGGAAAGTGAGGATATCCTCAGAAGGTCGATAACATATGGAAGTTCTTTCTCTATGTCTTCTGTTATCCTTTTTGAATACCCATATACCAGGATATCAGGAATAAAATATCCTGCTCCCATGCCTATAGCTGCAAATAATATCCTGTATGGACTGCTGCTTGCCAGAAATATGCCTGCAGCAGCCAGCAGTGAGGCAATAAAGAGCTTATATCCCAAAAATGCCGGAGGAGTTATCCGTATGTCCTTTTCATTTTCTAATATTTTCAGGAGCCCTGTCCTTGTATTCAGCTTTTCTTTCCTTTTATGACAGAAAAAAATGCTTCCCAGCCTTTCAGCGGCCCTATTAAGGAATACCGCTGTCCGCTTAAGCACTATAACCCTTATATTAAAGTTTTTTTCTTTTCTTTTCCGGCATTTCTTCCTGATAAAAAAAATATAAAAAATACCTGCTGCTGAAATAAGGTATAAGACGGGTATTGTAATAAAAAGAATTCCCATTGTCAGTTCCCCCGGACGATCTTCTTCATCAGCAATATGCCTGCTATCTCCAGAAGGCCTCCAGCTATAAGGGTTATGGTCCCGGCTGCAGTAGAAAAAAAATCAGTGATGCTTCTGTTAAAAAATATATATAAAAATATCAGGGCAAAAACAGGAAAAAAGCTTATGATATTTGCGGAAAACCGGCTCTGCAGAGTGAGGCTTTCTATGCGGGAACTGGACCTCAGGCTTTCCCGCAGCGTAGCAGACAGGGACTGCAAAAGTATAATAAGGTCTCCTCCCACCCTGCTGTTTATCTTTATCCCGGCAGTTATAAGTGCCGCTTCCCTGCTTCCGGTGCTGTCCTCAAATAGGTCCAGCGCCTTTTCAAGATCCGGGTCTATCTCCAGTCTCTGGGCCACCTGCTTCAGGCAGGATTCAAGGGGCGGGGGAAACCTTGACCATGACTCAAGCATTATATACCTTATTGTCTTTCCGGCGCGCAGCATTATTATCATATATTCCAGGAAGCTTATGAGCTGTCTGTGGAGCAGGTTATTAATTATCCTTTTGCGGTTGTAGAAAAGATCAGCAGTATATATGAAGAAGCATATCGATATAACAGCCGCCAGGATGATGTTTCTGGACCACAGGAAGAAAACCGAAAAAGACAGGGCAGCTATTAATGCATTTATAGATCTTATGCCTGCCAGTGTATCAAGGAACCCGGATATCCTGGTCTTTATCCTAAACATGTCCCTTTTCTAGAAATAATGGTTCATATCCGGTAAATACAGCTGTGCTCACCTTATCATGCGGCTCTTCAATGCTGGCTATGTCCTTTATATCCAGCATATTTTCTTTTCTTTTTGCATCCCTATCATATGTGATCTCGCTTATCCTGCTTATCATCCGGTGTCCTCCTTCCAGTTTTTTCATCTGTATGATCATATCAAGAGATGATGCTATTATCCTTTCGGCCGTAAAGGGATCTATATTGCTGTCAGAGATAAGCAGCATAGTCTCCAGCCTGGTCACCGCATCCCGGGGTGAATTGGCATGGATGGTGGTCATGGAACCACTGTGGCCTGTATTCATAGCCTGCATGACATCCACTGCCTCCTGGCCCCTTATCTCCCCTACTATCAGCCGGTCGGGTCTCATGCGCAGGGCATTCCTTACCAGGTCCCTTATGGTGACCTCACCCCTCCCCTCAAGATTGGCGGGCCTGGCTTCCAGCCTTACCATATTATCCTGGGCAAATTCAAGCTCTAAAGTCTCCTCTATGGTTATTATCCTCTCATCTCCCTGAATATTTTCAGAGAGGATGTTCAGGAGGGTGGTCTTTCCTGTCCCGGTGCCCCCGCTTACCAGTATATTTAGTTTTCGCCTGACACAGTCAGATAAAAATCCTGACATCTCACGGCTAAGGCTGCCTGCTTCTAAAAGCTGCTCCATATTTTTAATATCATCCTTGAATTTCCTTATGGTGACCACTATATCGCTTTTGCTTACCGGGCTTATGGCCGCATTTATCCTGGAGCCGTCCCCCAGCCTGGCATCTACCATGGGGTTTGCTTCATCTATGCGAAGACCCAGCGGTCCCAGGATCTTGTCGACTATATTCTTTATATGACTACTGTCCTTGAAATGGACTGGCTCCCTGGTTATCTTCCCCTGTTTTTCTATAAAGATACTGTGAGGACCATTGACCATTATCTCGGTGATCTCCGGGTCTCGAAGAAGCAGGCTGATAGGCCCCATATCAAAACTGTCCTCATCAAATCTTGACGATACAGCTTCAAGCTCATCCCGGGAAAGGATGATATTTTTACTGTCAGTTATGTCCCGCACCATCCTCCCGGTTATGATCCTGCGGTCAGACCGGGGGAACCGGAGAAAATCCTTTCCCTGTATCCTTGCCAGAAACTCTTTCCTTATTTCCTCTTCGATTTTTGGATCCAGTATCCCTGATGTCATATTCCCAGCCCCTGATATATCTTTTGCGCCAGTCCGGATATATTCCTTACTAACTTAAGATTATATTTAAATATGCTTCCCGGTCCCCTGTTGTTGAATATTTCCTCAATATCGAGATCATAAGGTATAAAGGCGGCAACAGGGTGCCGTATTATATTGGAAAGACCCGCAGGTGAGACTGCCCGTTTTATATTATATTTGTTTATGACCAGGTAGAAATCATAGCTCGACCTGTAATGCCCTATATGATCCATCAGCAGCCGGGTATTGGCGGCAGATACATCATCGGGAAGCGAGACAAATATGAAGCGGTCCGGGATATCGGTCTCAGATAGGTCTATCTGGCCCAAAAGGTTCCCCGGCATATCAATGATAACAAGATCAAAATGGTCCCTTAATGCTTCAATAAAAACATTGAGACTACCAGTATGAAAAATATTCCGGTTCTCTGCATCCAGTGAAGGCAGTATTATATTAAGGCTGTCCTCCATATTTATCACTATTTTTTTAAGGGCGGAGGTATCCATGGTCTCAAGCACTGCCGGCAGGCTGCCCATATCCCTGACATGCAGGCCATCCAGGCCAAAGACCATCCTACTGTCCATCCTTCCCGGGTTCATATCCACCAAGAGGACATTCAGGGTAGTTTTGCAGGCCATATATGCTGCCACGCTATCTGCCAGGAAGCTGCAGCCAGCCCCTCCTTTTGCTGATGTAAATATGATAATATTAGATCCCGGGTTAAAGGTCCTGTCTTCCGGTATTGCTGTTTCCGGACCCGGTCTCAGGCTTATTCTCATCTAATAACCCCCTTTTTCATTTGATGCATATGCGGGACACAGGGCGATGTAAAGCATTCCACTTGCCAGAGCCGTAAAAGACTTAAGGACTTCGTCATCTGTAAGAAAGAAAGTCATTACCACTATATTCCCTATATCCGCAGCTGTACCTGATAGCTCAGGGATAAAGAGATCTCCAGAAGCCATGCTGCTTTCCTCATTCATTCTTCCTTTCGTCTCAAGCCTTATTATCTCCCGGTAGGTTATGATCCTTTCCGAATACAGACCTCCCTCTTCCTCCCTGTAATAAGTGGATATGATGTCCACCCTGTCCCCCTGTTCCAGCACCGAAGGGTCGCCAAAATAATTGACCGGGATATTTACTGCCTTCATGCCCCCGGGTATATTTTTTTCTGTTTTTTCTTCCTGTACCGGCCCGTATACTATTTCCCCCTCTGTTGATATCCCTTCTTCCAGTTCCAGGGCCCGGATGGCGGCATCATCCTCTCTGGGCATAAAAGACCAGATAAGCATGAACATCCCTGCAGCCGCAGCTGCGATGAAGAGTACTGCCCATATTTTTTTCCCTGCTAAGCGCATAATAATATTTCCCTTTATTTTTCTTAAATATTAACATAATTATTTATTTGTGTAAATATATATTTATGTTATTTTGAATATCTCCTGTTTTTTTTATAATATATGTAGAAGACTATATGATAGGATCTTTATGGAAGAAGCTTACAGCCTTTTTACAAAGGCAAAGATAATGATGAAAAAAAGTGATTTCCTGAAAGCCTCTCTACTCCTCGAGGAAGCAAAGGAATATGAGCCCGGAAAAGGCTCAATAAGGGAGGCCCTGGGCATATGCTATTACAATATGGGATTCTATGATTCCTCCAGGGTCCACTTTGATAAGGCTATTGAGATTGATGCTGTAAATGACTTTGCCCACTATGGCATGGGTCTTTGCCTGATCAAGGAAAATAAATTGAACCGTGCCCTTGGTTATTTTAAGATCGCCAGCTTTATGCGTCCTGATTCAGTTATATACAGGCAGGTACTTAAAAGATATAACAGGTGACATCATTCAAATATTATACTGTCCCCGGCATGCAGCTCCCATTTATCCAGGAATCCGGATCTTGCTTCCATTACCGAGACCGCATCCGGGAAATAGGGGGTGACCCTCCAGGGTCTGAGGTTGTTGAATGATGCCACTATCTTTCCTTCACCGTCTATAAATACTGCATCTATGCTGTACCTCATCCCTATTGTGTGGATGCTTTTACATCCCTTCAAAACCAACACTTCATCATCCTTGAGCCTTTTTCTGAAGATCAGTCCGGAAAACCTGCAGAAAAAATTGTCCGCCATGACTACACGGGCGGATATAAGATCCCTGCTGCGGCAGGACAGATATTTATATGCTTTCATCCTGTATAAGACCGCTGCTGTTTTTAACTGTACAATTCGGAGACAAGGTCATATATCTTTTTATATCTGTGATAATGATCCCTGTAAAGCTCCGTGACTGCGGGGTCCGGATCAAACTGCCTGGCCGTTTTTACAAACTTTTCCTGGGCTTCGGCAATGCTGAACTTGCCGATGGCACTCCCGGCAAGCATCATGGTGGCAAGGCAGCCGGCTTCATCTATGTCCATCCTTTTTACCGTTTTGTCCAGGATGGATGATTTAAGGTGCAGCCAGAAGTCCGAACGGGAGCCTCCACCCACTGCCCGCAGTTCCTTTATCTCGATACCTGACTTTTCCAGAAGCTCCATATTGAAGCCTATTTCGAATATGGTACCTTCGACAATGCTCTTGAATATATCTTTCCTCTCAGTATCTATGCCCAGCCCTATAATGGTCCCCTTAGTTATGGGGTCATGCCTGGGGGTGCCTGATCCGGAAAAGTATGGAAGGGTGTACAGTCCTGAAGGCTGGTGGTCGAGACCGCTGAAAAAACTGTTATAGGCATCTATTCCTTCAGAGACTGCTTTATCCCTCAGGTCAGGAGCCAGTTTATCCCGGTACCATTTAAGCACGCTTCCGGCCGTAAAATTATATGCGAATGTCACATATTTATCTTCTACCACATGAGCCCTGGTGGAAAAATCATTATCAAACATGCTGTCTTTCATTATTATCTCATCAAAGACCGGGACCACGCATTCCACGGTTCCCATACCGTCAGCGGCAATACCCCCCGAAATAGCCCCCACTCCGAATGCTGCGCACTGCTGGTCGTGTCCCCCGGTTACAATAGAGACTTCCCCTTTAAACCCCAGCTCTTCAGACACCTCCGGACTTACTTTACCCACCAATGTCCCCGAAGGAGCGGGTATGGCAAAAAGGTCCGGGTCCAGTTCAAATTTATCCAGTATGTCCATAGACCATTTTTTTCCCCTGAGATCAAAGAATAGCGATGTCGAGCTTAAGGGATAATTTATCCTGTAATCCCTCATGCCCAGTTTATGCTGGAGCAGTTCTTCCGTAAACAGTATCTTATGGGTTCTGCTGAATATATCCGGCTCATTATTTTTTAACCACAGGATCTTGTTTAGGGCAGTTACATACTGGGGCGGCAGTCCCGTAATATAGTAGAGGTCTTTTGCCGGGATTATGGAAAGCATTTCCTCCAGTTCCATGGTGCTCCTGGCATCAGTGGAGTAGATGGTGTTGTAAAGGATATTTCCTCTTTTATCTATCGGGGTGAAGGATTCCCCTATGGTCGAAGGCGCCAGGGCTTCTACCGGGTCCTTTTTTATTTTTTCATCAGAATTTACATCACGTATTACATCGAATATCTTTTTCCACATGTCTTCCGTATCAAACTCCACCCATCCCTTATTGGGGAACAGGAGATTATATTCCTTATAGGAGCTTGACAGTATCTTTCCTTCTTCGGAAAAAGCAATGGCTTTTGTACCGGTGGTGCCTATATCGATCCCCATCAGACTCATATTTCTCCCCTTAAGCTGTAAGCAAATTAGATAAGATCAACTGGAAATCAATATATCATACAGGAAAAACAAATCCAATTGCATAAGACTGTTAAACCAATTTTTTCTATAGGTACAGGCAGACAACTTAGCACCAGTGATTACACCCGCAAAGAGGTTAGAAGGGCTCTCAATAAAATCCCCGGGTCCGCAAAAAGACATAACCGGACCAGTGGAGTGATGGGTTATCTAGACTTCGTCAGGCAGTTTATTCCATGAGGTAAAACTACTTATAAGAATTTGCTTACTCTTCCCCGGCCTATATCCATGAGTATTTCCTTTAGGTCCTTATTGTCTGTGGCGGCTGCCAGCTGTTCATAAAGGTTTACGGCATCCAGCTCAGCTATCATCCCCGCCCTCAGGATCTCCCTATCCCGGCTTTTTGTTTTCCCAACAGAATCAAGGCTGCAAACATAACTGCTGCAACAATAATAAATGTGAGGTAGTAACCAATATAAGTAATAAAGTAGCCGCCTATTATTGGCAATAATACAATGGAAATATTCATAGTACCCCTGATACCAAGATATATTATTCTATTATCAGAAGGCGCTATATCCAAAAGATAAGATTCAAATCCCACCTGCCTTCCGCTGATCAAAAAACCGACAAGGAAGAATACCGCTGAATAATAATTAGGGCCGCCCTTTGATAATATAATAGCAAGAACAGGCACCAGGATCCCGATTAAAATACAGCCTCTGACTATCATCTTAGAGCCCCACTTGTTTGAAATAGCACCCCAAAAGAAGTTTGATATAATAGCTCCTACTGTCTGGAATATGAGGTAGCGTCCTACATAAGACTCATTTATAGCAAAAGTGTCTTTTGCATATAACATATAGAATGGTAAGATCATCAGGCTAAAACTTGACATGTTCTCAATTATGATAAAACGGGTAAATTCTTTGTCTTTTTTTAAAATAGGGGGCACCTTTTTTATAAATAATTTAAAAGACACCTTCTCTTCATCTTTTATAATCGAAGGAGGTTCCCTTATAAACCAGAAAGCAATAGATGCTACAAGCAGCCCTGCGCATCCAATGATCAAGGTTATAGTGTAATTAGAAGGAAATGGCAGCCTTTGAAGGGTAAAAATATTCAGTATAATTAATCCCCCCAGAAAAGAAAATGTACTCGTGGCAAATTGTCTTGAAGCAAAGAGTCTTCCTCTCTTGCCCTTCATCACGAGTTTGCCTATTATATCGCTGTAAGCCATCCCAGCAAATCCACCGCTGATTGCAAAAAGAAATACCCATAAAAATAGGCTGGCTACCACAAGCCTGGGAAACCGGCTTCCAAAAAACCAGGTAAAGACAGCCATTCCAAGAAATGAAAAACTTCTAAGGTAGATCCCAAGCAGGAGGATCTTCTTCTTGAATCTATGAGTATGCATAAAACTGCTTATGATGATGTTAAAGATATATGGCGTACCCAGCATAACCGAGTATAAAATACCAAAGACGATCTTTGATTCTGTGAGGTTAGAGACCAGTGCGGGAAAGACCGTATTAAAATCCAGCATTGACATGGTCAGCGCGAGAAATGCTCCATGCCATATAAATATTATATAGGTCCTTATTGTATCTTTAGCTTCTTCTGGTAATTTATTTGGGCTTTTGATTTTCTTTACTATATTCATATTTTATTAATCATTTTAGTCTTTGGCCCATCTAATCCATTATTAATAATCGTGCGGCATACCTTTGATGCGTAGAAGCATGTGATCGCTGCCATTTATTCCTTTGACCCGGCCTTGATGTACTCTGCACAATAGAATTTGTATTATCTATAGCTTTTAACGTTAATCCAAAATAGTGGTTTAAGATCAGATTTTATGATAATGCTCATCAAGTTGCTTTTGTAAGATAAATGTAAATGATTTACAAGCAGCGTTAACATATTGATGTAAATTTTGTTAGGACTAAAAACACCCCCGGCTTTAAAGATCCAAATATCTATTGATCTGTCTTAAGAGATTCAAGCTCGTCCAATGTCTTTTGGGCTATCATTTTCTCGTTATTGTAGTGTTTTATCATCCTATTGAGACATTTTTGGCCTTCCTCTGCATTTTTAAGATATTTCTCACAATCAGACATAAATTTTTTTGTCTCTTTTACATTTGCTTCTACCCTATCCGGCAATTTTTCACTATCATGCCTTACTGCATCTTCCGGACAGACCTCATGACATATACCGCAACGGATGCAATTATCCATATTTATCTCAGCTGCCTCCTCGGCCATATATATAGTTTCCGCCGGACATTCTTCTATACAAGTCCCGCAGCCTGTGCACATCTCCTTATCCACCCATGGCATCCTATACCTCCATATATTATCTGATACTAATAGTCTAATCCTGATTCATTTGACTATCTTTTCCTTTATAGGATCAATATGCTCATTTGCTTTCTTTACAGAAACCACCTTTCCAATATAATCAAATAATCATTTTGTTAGGATTTATAGTCTGATATAAAACCCGAAATTATGGTTTTATAGCAATTATTCCATAATGATATGCATAATCTGTTAATAAACCAACTTTCATATTGTCCGGTATATTTTTTAAAAGGCACAATCCCGGCCATGGATCCTTATCCATTAAAAGACTTCCTGCGTATAAAAAATCATGGAATATTATCTAAAAATATTTCCCATTATCAACTAAAAAGGACAGGTACCGGTTGGGCAGGTACTCTGATCCTTATTGCTGCCCGAAACTGATCCGGAGCCTATGCCAAATGTGGAAAAAACCCTCTGTATGTTTTTACTGCCGCATTTTGTACAGACTAACTTGTCATTTTCTTCACTTCCACGTATTAATAGATCAAATCTTTCCTGGCAATCCTTGCATACATAACTATAAACGGGCATTTTTTACCTCCTCTATCCTATCGATCCTCTGCCATTTAAACCTGGCATTTTTATATCCCTTTAATTATGGTCATATGTCCATAACTATTATAAAGAACATTGGTTCATTTATCAATAAATTGGATAAATAATTTAAATTAATGATCCCCAAAGAAACCAGGGTATCTACCAGCCATCATCTTTCAATAAAACCTATGTGTATAACTTTATTAGGCAGCCCGGGTAAGATTTCTCCTGGATAAGAAATTAAATAATCACTTAAGTTTGATATGCCAGCCGACCCTGGCTATTCCAACAACCTAAAAGTTCTAACCTTCACTTGACAAAACAATTAAAGCTACTGTATTATAATTTAGAATGAGTCTCAATAACAATAAAAATTTACTAAAAAATCATCCGCTGACAAGTCAGCGTTGTCTGCTTCTAGAAATACTTAATGATGCAGAAAGTCATATAGATGCTAAGGAGCTTTACAGGAGAGCCAGTAGAAAGGATGCGTCTATTTGTCCGGCAACTGTTTATCGCAGTCTTAACCTTTTTAAGGAACTGGGTCTGGTTAATCAAGTAAACCTGGGCATGGAACGGCGTTATTATGAGATAAAAAATTCTCAAGAAAATTATTACTTCGTATGCAGGGAATGTAGCAAGATAGTGAAGTTTCGAAACCCCCAATTGGAAAAAATGATCGATTCAGTTAAGAAAAAACATAAATTCAATGTAGCAAAAGCAGAGTTATGCCTTGAAGGTTATTGCCCAGATTGTGATGAAAAAGGTAAAAAAGATTGACTTGTTCATTTTGAAAGTATACTAAAGATTGGATTACAATAAAGGTCTATATCACAGATATATGAAAAAGAAATCTTTTAAAGATTATGTGATTGTATCGTGCGGGACACTTTCTCCGGAGTTGAACTATCTGGAAAAAAGTAATTTTCTAGATGCTAAAAAAATACTTTTTGCAAAGCCGGGCAGACATGAGGTGCCTTCAGAGCTGGAGAAACAGCTTATTAAAAAAATAGAGGCTGCCAAAAAATACTCTGATAAGATAATAGTAGTCTATGGAGGGCAATACTGCTATATAAATATCAAAGAACCCCAAAAAACTATAGACACTATAATCAGAGAACAGGGCGAGGGAATCAGAAGAATAAATGCAAGCCACTGCATAGATATGCTTGCCGATAAAAATCAAAGGGACAGGATAGAAGCTGAGACAGCTGACAGCAAAAGAGTATGGTGGCTGACCCCGGGATGGATCCTTTACAGGCATTATGTCTTCCAGGACTGGGATAGAGCAATGGCAAATGAAAATTTCCCCCAGCATACAGGCGGGGCAATCCTTCTGGATGGAATTGGTTTCTGGGATAAGTACAGTGTTGACGACCCCGAGAAGATCCTTGATTTTTCAGACTGGATGGGCATAGACATTCAGCCCTACCATATATCCCTTGACCGTTTTAAGGACCTGCTTCTGGAAAAAGTATACTGAATAAATATGAAATTTTAAATATTTTAAGCAATGAAAAGCAATTAATATAAGGAAAGGAAAAACCAGATGGCAAAGTATCAGGACCTGGCAGATTCCATTATTATGGGAGATAATACCGCTTCTAAAGAGATAGCAGAAGAACTAGTTAAAGATGGTATATCTGCTACCGATATCTTAAACAATGGTTTAATGCCAGGAATGAACATAGTCGGTAAAAAGTTTAAGGCCAATGAGATGTATATCCCCGAAGTCTTAATAGCAGCGAGGGCCATGCATGCCGCAATGGATATAATAAGACCCCTGCTAACTGAGACAGGCGAAGAAGGGAAAGGAAGCATAGCAATAGGTACAGTACAGGGAGATCTGCATGATATTGGCAAGAATCTAGTTGGGATGATGATGGAAGGTGGCGGATATAATGTGGTTGACCTTGGTGTGGATGTGCCTCCGGAAAAGTTCATAGAAGCTGTGAAAAAAAACAAATTAAAATTGATAGGTCTGTCTGCATTGCTTACTACAACAATGCCAGGTATGAAAGATATAATTAATTCCTTAAAAGCTGATCCTGAAACTTCTGGCGTTAAAATTATGGTAGGAGGTGCACCGCTTACCCAGGAATATGCTGATTCCATAGGTGCTGCTGGTTATGCTCCTGATGCAGCATCTGCAGTAGATCTTGCTGATAACTTGATCAGCGGATTTTGAGAATTTCTATTGATTTTTAATAATTTAAACTCTACTGTTATTGTTTCTTTATGGGAGAGCTCATCAATGGATAATAGTTCGATTCGTTAACTTTATTAAGATAGGAGCATAAAAGAATGGGGAAGCTTTTTATTACTCATACAATGCCCTCGGCTATACCTATCTCCGAGGTTGTCAAGGTTACAAATGCTGCGAAAGACAATTCTAACTCTGACGCCTATTGGGTTGGTTGTTGGATCCAGCTAAACGACAAGGGCGATGTATCAAAAATAATCTGTGAATGGGAATCAAAAGATTTTAAGTCCTTAAAGATTCGCTTAGAAAAAATTAAAAAATCTATTCCAGGATTTGAAATAGATGGACCATATATAATGACAAAAATAGACAATGATCCATATAGATAGTCCATAAATTCGCTATTTAATAAATGATATTAAATGCTCCACCCGAGATACCTGTTTTTCATAAGAATTTACGTCCCGTATTACATCAAATATCTTTTTCCGCATGTCTTCTGTATCAAACTCCACCTATCCCTTGTTCGGGAACAAGACCTCTTTATTAAGATGGTCAAAGCTGCAAAGACCAGAGGTCCCCTGTCGTATTTCTTTGATCGATCAAAAAAGAGGCGTAATTAATTCCGGTTAATATCCCTGATCTCCTTTATGAAAAATTCTTTTACTTCATCCCAGGAAATTGGCTTTATCATTCTTGGCAAAGGGTCTTTTTCCGCATCATCAAAATAAATTAGACTTTTGAGGATGTGAATCATGTTAAAGTTGACACTGCTATACTTTTTTTTAAACAAATTCAAAAGCTTAACCAATGGTAAGACTGATCTACAGATGAAAAATAGATCAATGAAATCTCTTTTAGTTCCCCTGGAAGAAATAGCGTCTATTTTCATACAGCCAATATCTTTAGCATCTGCTACTTTAATTCCATAAATTTCTTTAAAAGCAAAGAGACAGGGATAATCATATTTTAAAAAAGATATTAGAGTCGTATTGAAATTGCCAGTCAGGCTATCCTGTGCCTCCTTTTCAACTGATAGCTTTCCCAGATCCTTTAAATTTTGAATAAGTATTTTGGTATCAATATCTTTACTGGTGAAAAAATCTAGATCAATAGAAAGGCGGTGTTCCAGTTGAAAGGTCAGGCCGGTACCTCCTGCAAGATAAAAACCTTTAAGGATTCCAGCTTTTTTTAATATTTCCAGATCATCTGTTGTTTTTGCAGAGATGATTTCCTTAAGCATAAAATTTTATCCCTTCCAATATTAAAAAAAATCTGCCAAAAATTGGCACTTTTTTTTGAAAGATTCCTGGAAATTATAATTACTTTTTTTATTTCCTCTAAATTAAAATTGTTTAACATCCACCTTACTGACTTTTGGTCTCCAAATTCTAAAATTCTTTCAATGATGAATATGCTGTAAATTTTTTTGTCGAGTTCTAAAAAATCTACATCCCAAAAATATTTTTGTAAAAAAGAAGGTAATTTTGTCATATATTTATTTTATCAAATTTTATACCTAAACATAAGACCATGCACTACCCAGGCCTGTATCATGACGGCTCAGTATCCAAAAACTTCACTTGCGAAAAGAGCTATTTTATCTGTGTATCTGGCTCCCGGCGCCCACCTGCCGTTTAAGAATGAAAGCCTTGTATCGCCTGTATAGTGTATGTGGGCATTCTCAAAATGCCTTGGGTCATATTCTATGGTGCAGTACTGGTTGACATGAGTTGGAAAATAATACCATGCAAGATGAGCATACTGCGCAATAACGCCAAGTTCCTCTGATGCAAAGCTGTTGCCCGGCACTCCGCCTCCAGTTGCCCCGATTCCGCCAAAATTATTCTGGTGGGGTTTTACATCACCTGTAAATTCTAGAAATCCTGTCTCATGGCACATCTGCGCCCAGGCGATATCTGCCCTTATATTAAACATCTTGCCGTATTGTATATATAACGGGGCAAGCCTTGCTGCCCTTTCAGTTTTTGAAGAGTTCCTTTTTGTAAACAAGCTTACAAGCTGCTCCTGGCTCACCTCGATATAGCCTGCAACACTTGTATTGCTGGTCACCGGTTCTGATTTTATTTTTACGGTGACCTTAAGTGTTTTTGGCTCTGACTTATTTCCCTTATCATCACTTGCTGCCAGCGTAATGCTGTAATCGCCCGGTGTTCCAGGAGCATTCCATATGGCGGGGTTTGAACCGCTGTTGGAAAGTGCGCCCCCGGTAGCGCTCCAGCTATATGCAATACTGTCGCCATCAAGGTCTAAAACATCTGCAAATATTTCATATTGCCCACCTGTATAAACCGTGCCCGGGGAAATATTGATGCTTCTTATATCAGGACTTCTGTTGCATCCCCAGGAAAGGGTTAAATTGTCTGAGGCTTTACCCAGATTGTTTTCGGCTGTTGCAGTAAGCGTATAAGATCCTTCATTCCTTTTGAGGTTTACCTGCGCTCTTAAAGGACCCAGCCATCCAAGGCTGTCATCCTTGGAAAAATTTACTTCTGGCTGGGGATTTCCGGTAACAACTGCTTTTACCCTGTAATAGCACACATCGCCTGCTTCTGAATACAGCGGGCCCTCATAAACTTCAAGTTCTATGGTAGGGGAAGTATTTAATACTTTTTTTTCTATTTGCTCCTGGCCGGGTTTATCGCCGCCAATTTCATTTATTGTTTCTTTTTCCTCAGTTGTTTCAGCAGGTTTTTGCGGGGTTTCCTCGCTTAAATGCTTATGCTCAGGCATGCCTTCATTTGGGATGCTTTCTTCTGTGTTTTCACCGGTATATGCATCAGAATTTTCCTCAACCGTGTCCAGGGTATTTTGGGGATTATCTTTTTGTGAAGAAGATACAAAAATCCTGCTTACAGGCTCAACAATTAATCCATATATAAACTGGAAGTTAAACATTGTAAAAGCAATTATTAAAGCCAGGGCGCAAACTGCGGGTAAAACAATAAATAGAACCTTTTTCTTTTTCCCTGAAGCAGTATTTTTTGCGCTTTTATTTCTTATTGTATGTTTTGCCCTATGTCTCATGATGTAATATCTTTTTTTTATGATTTCTGACCATAGCAGGGACTGCATCTTTGCAGGCAGTTTGTTAATACCGGCTTTACTGGAGAAGACAGTGTTTTTAAAATTAGATTTAAAGCCTTTGCTTTATTTTTAATTTGTGTTTTCCTATAAAACAATTCTGAAATGATACATTGTTCAAAATATTACACTTACAAAAACCGGATTTTTTGCTTTAATTTTAATTAGCCAAAGATTTCCTTTATAGAAAACTTTAAAAAATTGTCTTAATAAACTTATTATTATAACATGGAATTTGGTAAAAAATAACGATAGTTTTCAAAATTTGGAAGGTAAATTATGTTATTCTGACAAATTTTAATCGTAAGATCCACCTGAATTGGGGAAAATACTCAATGTACCGTCATTATTATCTATTTAATATAGTAAAGAACCCCATTATTTATTTATTTGACTTGTATTTCTCGGGGTTATTGCTATAATCCGTTAATATGAAAAGATATATATCCGACAATCTTTATGACTGGTTCCATAAGAGCGATAGGAAGCCTATTGTGCTCAGGGGAGCCAGACAGGTAGGAAAGACCTGGCTGGTAAGGGATTTTGCCAGGTCCCAGGGCCTGGAGCTCATTGAATTAAATTTTGAAAGAGACCCCACTCTGGGAGAGGTCTTTAAAGAAAGATCCCCCCAGGAGATCCTGGTCACACTTGAACGAGTAAGGGGCACCCGTATTGATAAAACAGGATCAGTTTTATTTTTAGATGAGATACAGAAAGCGCCCCATGTGCTGGCAAATCTGAGATGGTTTTATGAAGAAGCCCCGGAATTGCCGGTTATAACAACCGGTTCACTTCTCGACTTTGTCCTCAAAGACCATGATTTCTCCATGCCTGTAGGCAGGATCTCATATTTATTTATGGAGCCTATGTCTTTTAAGGAATTCCTGCTTGCCTGCGGAGAGGATATTCTTGTTAATTTTTTAGAAGAGTTTGAATCAGGTCCATCTTTGGAGAGACCTGTCCATGACAAATTGCTGGACCTTTTTAGCGATTATATAACTGTTGGCGGAATGCCTGCTGCAGTAGAGAATTGGTCCAGGAACAGGTCGCCTGTCGAAGTGGCTGAAATACACCAGAACCTCATAAATACATTTATCGATGATTTCAATAAATATTCAGGAAGAATACCTTCTGAAAGGTTGCATAAAGTCCTGGTCTCGGTCCCGCGCCTTCTGGGGAAAAACTTTATGTTCAGTAAAGTTGACCGCAGCGAGACATCAGCTTCCCTGAGCCATGCACTGGATCTATTATGCTCAGCAAGGATATGCCACAGGGTAAACCACAGTGCCGGAAGAGGGATCCCCCTGGCAGCACAGGAGAACAGTAAAAGGTTTAAAGTAATCTTTCTGGATACCGGACTGGCCTTATCGCTGCAGGGCCTTGTCCTCAGGACAAAAAAAGAAGTCAGGGAACTGGCAATAATAAATAAAGGAGGTATTTCTGAACAGGTAGTGGGCCAGCTATTAAGGACGATACCTCTGAAATTCATAGATCCCAGTCTAAACTACTATATAAGGACAAAAAAGGGTTCACAGGCAGAAATCGATTATATTATCCAGCACCAGGCCCGGGTATTTCCTATTGAGGTCAAGTCCGGAGCTTCAGGCAGCCTGAAATCCCTGCATCAATTTATGGCAGAAAGAAACCTTAACACAGCAATCAGGATCTATTCAGATAAGCTATTGAAGACCATGGTCGATGTAAAGACCACAACAGGAAAAAGGGCAAGATATTCACTTATATCGATCCCATTTTACCTTACCGGGGAGATAGAGCGGTTATTATAATGGATCGGGTTTTTTATGGATAATTCAATTATTTTCCCAGCTCTTCTTCAACTTCTTCCCTGCCTGCCTCAAGTTCTTCTACCTGCTGCTTGTCCAGTCTCAGGAGCAGTGTCTGGAATTCACCCAGATGGGTTTTTTCCTCCCTGGCTATGTCCATGAGTATTTCCTTTAGGTCCTTATTGTCTGTGGCAGCTGCCAGCTGTTCATAAAGGTTTACAGCATCAAGCTCTGCAATCATCCCCACCCTCAGGATCTCCTTATCAATGTTCTCCTTTGATACTTTACTTAGATCGATCGGCATTTTTGATAACATATTTTCCTTCCTATAATAATATTAATCCGTATCCGCTTTTAAAAGGACTCCTGCTTTTTTATTATTATAATATACAGATGCCTTATCACTCATCATCTATCTCTCTTGGAAGCTCTACCGGTCCCAGTGTCTTGCCGAATAAACTTAATACTTTATTCAGGGTATCTGTTCTAAAATTTTTTTTCTTCCCCTGTTCAACATCCCTTATGAATCTCAAGCCTACTCCTGCCTTGATGGCCAGCTCTTTCTGGGTCATGCCGGCAGCTTTCCTTTCTGATCTTATATAAACACTTATATTGTTTTCATTATCCATAAATACTTTATACCCAAATTGATATAATATGTCAATATTTATTACCTAATTATACTATATTGGGTATAATTCTAATATTATTATATCTATTAGGGTACAATTTAAAAAGCTTTTATAATAATATACCTTTATGGGTATATATTTCTATGTGGAGTAACGTTCCCCACTTAGCGCTGCATCCGGTTATCTTTCTGTAGAGTATTGACCTGGTCGGGATGGGGGGATTTGAACCCCCGGCCTCAGCGTCCCGAACGCTGCGCGCTAGACCAAACTGCGCTACATCCCGACATATATTTTCCAGACA
>CAZDXU010000039.1:0-4484 GCA_964509585.1 uncultured Actinomycetota bacterium
TTCTAATAAGCTGCCGGTAAAGATAATGCTTCTTAACAACGGCTATCTGGGAATGGTAAGGCAGTGGCAGGAACTTTTCTGGGAGAAAAGATACTCCCAGACCTGTGTGTATAATTGTGTAGATTTTGTAAAGCTGGTAGAGGCCTACGGAGGCGTCGGCATCAGGGTCCAGGAAAAAGAGGAAGTAGAGGCAGCCATCAGTAAAGCTCTCAGTATAAATAATCTTGTACTGGTCGACTTCTGGATCGACAGGGAGGAAAATGTCTATCCCATGGTGGCACCGGGTTCGCCCATTGGCAATATGCTGGAAGACGGGAAGGTGTGACATGAAACATATAATATCGGTTTTGGTGGAAAACAGGTCAGGCGTCCTGGCCAAGGTAGCGGGACTTTTCAGCAGGCGGGGTTTCAATATAGACAGCCTGGCTGTGGGACCTACTGAAGATAAGGCTGTTTCCAGGATAACCCTGGTGGTAAATGCTGAGAATCACAGCATAGAGCAGGTGACCAAACAGCTCTATAAGCTGATAAATGTAATAAAGATACAGGAGCTGGACCCGTCAAATATCGTAGAACGGGAGCTGGTGCTGATAAAGTTAAGCGCTGATGCCAAGACCCGGCCCCAGATACTGGAAGTGGTCAGCATCTTCAGGGCCAATATAGTGGATGTGGGCAAGAAGACCCTGGTGATCGAGATAACCGGCAGCAACAGGAAGGTAAAAGCGCTTGAAGACCTGCTCAGGCCTTTCGGCATACTGGAACTGGTAAGGACGGGTAAGATAGCCTGTATGAGGGGTTCCAAAGATTAATAAAATAATTATTAAACATAAACAGGAAAGAAGGAAAAGATGGTAAAGAAGTATATCATGACACCGGGACCCACCCCCATATCCGAGGAAGTGCTCATAGAGCATGGCAGGAGCCTCATGCACCACAGGTCTCCTGAATTCGGGGAGGTATTCTCACAGGTCTCGGAAAAACTTAAAAAGATGTACAAGACGGAAAATGATGTATTTTTGCTCACATCATCAGGTTCCGGAGGCATGGAGGCCGCAGTTACCAATTCCTTCTGCAAAGGCGACAGGGTGCTGGTAGCCAGCATCGGAAATTTTGGCGAAAGGTTTAAAAAGATAAGCCAGGAATTCGGCCTGGAGGTAGTTGCCCTGGACTACGATTGGGGAGATACGGTAGATCCCGAAGACATAAAGGAGAAGCTGGACCAGGACAGCAGCATAAAAGGTGTCATGGTCCAGTTCAGCGAGACCTCCACCGGTGCCTTAAATGATGTAAAGACAATAGGGAATATAGTAAAAGATTATCCTGCCATCCTTATAGTGGATGCCATAAGCGGCCTGGTGGCATCAGACCTGGAGACCGACAGATGGAACCTGGACATAGTCATAGGAGGCTCCCAGAAGGGGCTAAGCGCCCCCACCGGGGCAGCTTTTATAAGCATAAGCGACAAGGCCTGGAAGATGATAGAAAAGTCAGATCTCCCCAGATTCTATTTTGACCTGGGCGCAGCCAGGAAGTCACTGGAGAAAAACCAGACCCCCTGGACCCCGGGCATATCCATAATAGCGGCCATAAACAAAGCCCTGGATATGCTTTTTGAGGAAGGGATGGATAATGCATTTAAGAGGCACCAGGCCCTGGCAAAAGCTTCATGGGCCGGGGCCGAAGCCCTGGGGCTGGAGATGCTGGTAACAGATCCGGAGAAAAGAGGCTTTTCTACTACTGCCATCAAGGTACCTGAAGGAGTGGACGGCGGACAGCTAACCAAAGTCATGAGGATCAAATACGGAGTGACCATTGCCGGAGGCCAGGGAAAACTTAAAGGGAAGATATTCAGGATCGGGCATATAGGCTATGTGGGAATGTTCGACCTTATAACCGCATTTTCCGCCCTGGAGATGGCGCTTGGCGATCTTGGTTATGATCTTGAACCGGGAGCAGGCATAACTGCGGTACAAAAGACATTTATGAAAAATAATTATCTTGACAGCTAGGAATGGTTGATAATATGAAAGACGATAAAAAGAAAGTACTGGTGACAGACGGCCTGGCAGACGAGGCCCTGGAAAAGCTGAGGCAGCATTTCGCCGTTGATGAGAAAAAGGGCATATCCGGAGAAGAGCTAAGGAATATTATCGGGGATTATCATGCCCTTATAATAAGGAGCGCCACCAGGCCTGATGCTTCTATTATTGAAAAAGCCGATAAAATGGAGATAATAGGACGCGCCGGCATAGGGGTGGACAATGTAGATGTGGAGGCAGCTACAAAAAAGGGGATAATAGTGGTAAATGCTCCTGCCAGCAATGCCGTGACCGTAGCAGAGCATACTATAGCACTAATGCTTGCTCTGGTAAGGAATATACCCGGTGCCGATGCATCCCTGAAAGGCGGAAAATGGGAAAAATCAAAGTTCAAGGGTATTGAGATAGAGGGTAAGACCCTGGGTATTGTAGGATTCGGCCAGATAGGGGGGCTGGTGGCAAAGAAAGTGATGGGCCTGGGCATGAAGGTCATCGCCTATGACCCATTTGTGTCCCAAGACCGCTTCCGGGAACTGGGCATAGTAAAGGCAGGAAAGCTGGAGGACATCTATGATGCTGCCGACTTCATATCCATACATCTTCCCAAAAACAAGGATACACTGGGGATGTTTGACAGTAAAGAATTTGCAAAGATGAAGAAGGGGACCATTATACTCAATGTGGCCCGGGGCGGCATAGTAGTGGAAGCGGACCTGGCAGAAGCTATAAGGAAAGGCCATATCGGCGGAGCCGCGCTGGATGTATATGAAACAGAACCATGCACCGATTCCCTGGTATTCCGACTGGATAATGTTATATGCACGCCCCATCTGGGCGCCTCTACGGCTGAAGCGCAGAGCCGGGCCGGTACGGTTATAGCAGACCAGGTGATAGAAGTGCTTAATGGCGGCACACCGGCATATCCGGTAAATGCGCCTGTTGTCAGGCCGGAACAGATGGAAGTACTATCACCCTTTTTCCAGCTTGCCGGGAACCTGGGCAGCCTGTTCATAAGCCTGTTTGAGGGTAACCTCAGCCAGGTGACCATAGGGTATCACGGGAAGGTCTCAGGATATGATGTAAGGGTGCTCACATCCATGATACTGGTAAAAATAATGGAAAAATATTCTGCCGAGACCATAAATACCATAAATGTAGACATGGTGGCAAAGAGTGCCGGACTTAAGATAAAGGTAGAAAAGAGCAGCGAGTCCAGTGATTACGTAAACCTTCTAACCCTGAACGGAAGCGGACCTGATGATGACCTTTCAATATCAGGGACCATAACCGGGAAAAAGAATGTCCCCAGGTTCATTGCTATCGATAAGTTCGAGATAGATATGGTGCCTTCAGAGCATATGGCATTTATAAGCTATAAGGATATACCGGGCCAGATAGGCAGGATAGGGACTGAGTTCGGAAAACTCGATGTAAATATTGCAGCCATGCATGTAGGACGGAAAAAGATGAGCGGGGATGCGGTCATGGGCCTCAACCTGGACAGGGAGGTCACTCCTGAAATGGCGGAGAAGTTCAAGAAGGCTTCCGGCTTCAAGGATATAAAGATCGTAAACCTTTATTAGAGACTAAAAATATGAGAGATAAAGTATATATATTTGACACCACGCTCCGGGACGGGGAACAGGCGCCGGGTATCCACCTGAATGTAAGGGAGAAGATAGAGATAGCAGAGCAGCTCTCCCGGCTGAAAGTTGATGTGATCGAAGCCGGTTTCCCTATATCTTCTGCCGGCGATTTCGAGTCGGTAAGGGAAGTTTCCAGGATCATAAAGGACTGCGGGGTAGCCGGCCTGGCAAGGGCCAATGACAGGGATATAGATGCAGCCGGGGAAGCCCTCAGGGGAGCCGCAAGACCGGTAATACATACATTTATATCTTCTTCAGATATTCACCTGAAACACCAGTTTAAAAAGACAAGACAGCAGGCGCTGGAGATGGCGGGAAGGGCGGTAAAACGCAGCCGCAAATATACCGATATGGTCGAGTTTTCTGCCATGGATGCCACCAGGAGCGACTGGGATTTCCTGTGCCGGATGTTTGAGACAGCCATAGAAAACGGCGCCGGCGTAATAAATGTCCCGGATACGGTCGGTTATGCGCTGCCGGAAGAGTTTTCCAGACTGATAGACCATTTATTCCAGAATGTAAAGGGAATAGAGGATGTGGTGGTCAGCGTGCACTGCCACAATGACCTGGGACTGGCAGTCGCCAATTCGCTTCTGGCCGTACAGCATGGAGCCCGGCAGGTGGAATGTGCCGTAAATGGTATCGGAGAGAGGGCAGGGAATGCTTCCCTGGAAGAAATGGCCATGATAATGGATACCCGGAAAGAATACCTTGGCGTGATTTGTGATATAAACACCCGTGAGATAATAAGGACCAGCAGGCTGGTGAAGTCGCTTACCGGATATGTGGTGGCGCCCAA
>CAZDXU010000040.1:0-3108 GCA_964509585.1 uncultured Actinomycetota bacterium
GATCCTTCTATAATATCTTCAAGCTCATCCCTTACCAGGATATCCTCGGTCCCCATATTTATCATTTCAAGCTGTTTCTTTATATCTTTTTCCATCCTGGTTTCCTTTTAAGTCCGGTAAAACAAAATAATGTAAATATTAACACAGGCCAGCTTCATATGTCTATCAGTCTAGGAGCCTGTCCGAGATCCAGTTCTCGGACAGGCTCCTAGTTTGGCCATTATTGCTATTTGCCTGGATTTTATATAATATTCCATAAGTCTGTTATTTAAAAAAATAAGGTCTTTATGATGGGTAAAAAAAGAACTGCCGGTGGATGTCTCAGGGGGTTTCTGCTATTTGCCGGCATAGCTATTGCCGTAATAGCCGGCCTGACTGTTATTACCGGTTTTATATATATAAATTCACTTCCTACGCTGGAGGAGCTTACCCCCTCCCCTATTGCCCAGACATCAAAGGTCTATGACATTGATGGGAACCTGATTACAGAATTCCATGCCGGGGAAAACCGGGAAATAATTGATTTCAGCCAGATGTCCCAGAATATAAGGGATGCTGTAGTAGCTATTGAGGATAAACGGTTCTATGAACACCAGGGTGTGGATTATATAAGGATAGTAGGCGCTGCCATAGCAGATATCAGGGCCAGGGAACTGGCTCAGGGAGCCAGCACCATCACCCAGCAGGTAGTCAAGAATATCTATTTCTCCCCGGAAAAGACCTGGAGAAGAAAAATAAATGAAGCCCTGGTAGCAATACAGCTGGAAAGGAACTTTACCAAGGACAGGATACTTGAGATATATCTTAATACCATATATTTCGGCGCCGGTACCTATGGTATAGAAAAAGCTTCCGAGGTCTATCTGGGCAAAGATGCTTCCAGCCTCAGCATACCAGAGGCTGCTCTGCTGGCAGGCATGATACAGGCACCCGAAATATATTCTCCATTCAATGATATAGAGAGCGCCAGGTACAGGCGGGATCATGTATTGAAGATGATGTATGAGCAGGAGATGATAAGTTCCAGCGATTATATGGAAGCCCTGGCAGAACCAATAATAATAAATGAGGGCAGGACTGCTGCCGGCGCCCCCGGAACAACGGGGCGTATGGCTCCCTATTTCATAGATTATGTGAAAACACAGCTTTATGACCAGCTGTTCAGTGATTATGATGTCTTTAAAGGCGGATTGCGCATATATACTACCCTGGATATGGACCTTCAGTCAAAAGCCGAGCAGTCTGTCAGCACAGTCTTTCCTGAAGATATTGAACCCTCTTATTCGCTTTTATGCTCTGATCCTGATAATGGATATATTTATGCTCTCATAGGCGGCAAGGATTATGAAAAGAGCAAATTTAATATCGCCACCCAGGGCCGCAGGCAGCCGGGTTCAGTGTTCAAGACTGTTGTGCTTATGGAAGCTGTCAGGCAAAATATATCAGCCAAAAACGAATTTGCACCCAATGGACCTATAACTATAGACATGCCTGAAGGACCGGATTGGGAAATAAATAATTATGGCGGCCAGGCATTCGAGGGCGACCTCTCCATAGCCGATGCTACCGTCTTTTCAGTAAATGTAGTGTATGCGCAGCTGATAATGAGGCTGGGTGCTGAAAATGTGGAATCCCTTTGCAGCCAGATGGAGGTCTATGATATTGGCAGCAACCCTGCTATCGCACTTGGGGGACTTAAGACCGGTGTAACTCCGCTCGATATCAGCAAGATCTTTTCCACGCTTGCTTCAGGGGGCATATACCGCCGGCCGGTCACCATATTAAAGATAACAGATTCTGAGGGCAATGTCCTGTTCCAGCATGAGCCTGAAAGTGAAGATGCCTGGACCAGGATACTTGATGAGCCTGTAGCAGCTTATATTACCCGTATTTTGAGGAAAGTCATAGAGACAGGTACCGGAAGGGGCGCCGATATAGGAAGGCCGGCTGCGGGAAAGACAGGGACGACCAGCGACAATGTTGATGCCTGGTTTGCCGGATATACACCCGAACTGGTAACAGTGGTATGGATGGGCAATCCCGAGAGCAGCCAACCCATGGAACCTATCAACGGAAGGGTGGTGGTTGGCGGCACATATCCTGCCGATATATGGAGACAGTTCATGTCTTCAGCCCTTGAAGGAAGTACTGTCACCGATTTCCCTGATCCTGAGAATGGCCTCACGGATTTCAGGGTCTGCAGTGAATCGGGGCTGAAACCGGTATTCTGGTGTCCTGAAGAATTGCTGGAATGGAAAATATTTGAAAAGGGCGCGGAACCTGATGAGATCTGCGATATCCATAATAAGGTAGAGGTACCGGATGTCACCGGGCTGGACATCCAGGAAGCCAGGGAAATACTCGAGGAGATGTTTATCGAGGCAACCGAAGTAGATGAATATAACGATACCTTTAACCGGGGAATAATATTTGACCAGAGTCCTCCCCCGGGTTCTTTCCTGGAATCCCTTACCGGCGAGAAGCTCAGCATCATACTATATGTGAGCAAGGGTGAAGATACTTTTGAGATGCCCGGCCTTACCGGACTCAAACTAAGCAATGCCGAAAAAATACTTTCTGCCCTTGATGTAGAAATAGATGAAGTCATATATGAGTTCTCGGACCTGCAGCCGGAAGACTACATCTTCGACCAGAAGCCGGCAGAGGATACCCTAATAACCAGATCGGCGAAAGTAAAGATATTTATTAGCAAGGGAGAAGACCCCCAGGGAGAGCTGCCTGATGTCACAGGTATGACGGAAGAGGAGGCTCTGGCAGCGCTTTCGCTGTCTGGTTTTGATAAAGTGACCGTTGTCCTGGAAGAAAGCAGTGAAGAAATTGGGCTTGTCTTCTCACAGGCTCCTGAAAGCGGGACCGTATATGATAAGGCTTCTGAAGTGGTGCTGGTAGTAAGCAAGGGCCTTGAGGTGCCTGATGTGACCGGGCTTTCCCTGGCAAAAGCTTTTGACCTGCTTAAGGATTTGGGATTCATAGTAGCCACCGTGCCCCAGGATGCCGGGGAAGGCAAGGTCACGGGACAGTCGCCTGCAGGCGGAGAATATGCCGGCAGCGGTACTCAAATAATATTGACCATTGAGGATAAGGAAG
>CAZDXU010000041.1:0-2931 GCA_964509585.1 uncultured Actinomycetota bacterium
ATGATCCACGGGATAATCATATTCGCTCCCCTGTATGGGGACAGGCCTTCTTCTTCCGCTGCTGTCAGGTTCCCCCAGTTCGTTCTTTATAAGGACAAGTTTTTTGGATTTTCCACCTTCCCCTTCGATCTTTACGGGTGCAGTAAGGTAATTTATCTTTATTCCTTCTTCAAGCGTCTCCTCTATCTCTTCTTCAAGGGCAGGCATCTCATCCCTGCTCCTCCTGTAGAATATGCTCACTTCTTTGGCTCCAAGGCGGAGAGCCGTCCTGGCAGAATCAATGGCGACATTCCCGCCGCCTATTACCGCAACTTTTCCGTCAAGCTTCTTTATTTTTGAAAGAGCCACATCACGCAGGAATATAATACCGGGCATTACTCCCTCCAGGTCCTCTCCCTCACAATTAAGCTTGATGTCCTGGTGTGCGCCTGTGGCCAGGAACACTGCTTTAAAACCTTCTTTTTCCTTTAAGCTGTATACCTCGTCATAATCCTTTATTTCATGGTTTGTCTCTATTTGTACTCCCATCCTTTTTACGACATCGATCTCCAGGTCGATGATCTCTGCAGGGAGCCTGTATCTTGGGATCCCGACCCTTAACATTCCCCCGGTTACGGGAAGGGACTCGAATATTTTGACGCCATAACCCTTTTTTGCCAAAAAATATGCTGCTGTAAGACCTGCAGGTCCCGACCCTATGACAGCCACTTTTTTATCCTTTTTCTCATCCATCTCGGGAAGCGGGATCTCGCCCAGCTTCAGCTCATAATCAGCCATGAATCTCTTTAATCCCATTATGGAGATAGGATCATCTACAAGATTTCTGGTACAGCTTTCTTCACACGGGTGCATGCATGCCCTTCCGCAGATGGAAGGAAAAGGATTCTCCTCCCTGTGAAGTTTCAGGGCTTCCATATACTTGCCTTCGCGTATCAGGGCAATATAGCCCTGGGCAGGGACATTGGCCGGACAGGTACTCCGGCACGGCGCCTTCCCCTTAAAGTTTATATTATATGCAGAAGGTACGGCCTGGGTAAACATCCTGGATATGGCTTTCCTTGTAGAAAGGCCGGCCTCATATTCATTTACGATATTGACAGGGCATACCTTTTCGCATTCTCCGCAGGAAGTGCAGTTCTTTTCATCTATATATCTGGGCTTTTTCTTGATGGTGACTTTGAAGTTGCCGATGGATCCCTCGACTTTTAATACTTCCGAAAGGGTTAAAAGCTGTATATTCTCATTTATCCCCACGTCTACCATCTTGGGAGACAATATGCAGGCAGAACAATCGATGGTAGGAAATGTCTTATCCAGCTGGGCCATCTTCCCCCCTATGGAGGATTCACGCTCCACCAGTATGACTTGTCTTCCCCCTTCTGCTATATCCAGTGCTGCCTGGATCCCGGCTATACCGCCGCCGACGATCACGACCTTTTTAGTTACATCAAAATATTTTGGGAATAATTCATTATGCCTGTATACTTTTGCTGCAGCCATCCTTATCAGCTCTATGGCTTTTTGTGTGGCTTTTTCTTTATCATCATGGATCCATGAAACATGCTCCCTTATATTTGCCATATCAAATAAATAGGGATTGAGGCCTACCGCTTCCACAGTCCTCATAAATGTGCCCTGATGCACCCTGGGCGAGCAGGACGCGACTATTACCCGGTTAAGTTTGTGCTCTTTTACGGCATTGATTATCTGGGCCTGTCCCGGTTCGGAACAGGTATATAGATTTGTCTGGGTAAATACCACGCCTGGAAACTTCAAAGCCTCACTGGCGACCTTTTCCACATCTACTGTGCCCCCGATATTAGAGCCGCAGAAGCATACAAATATTCCAATTCTCAATTTTTTATTCCTTAGTAATGGCTTTTAATTTTTTTTTATAAACTCCGGGCTGACAAAAAGTTTGTCGATCATCACGCTTTCTGGCGAAAGTCCCAGAGCAATTCCCAGGATCTGGGTAATATATATTACCGGCAGCCGGTATTTTTTATTAAAAGACCTGTTTATCTGTTCCTGTCTTAGGTCCAGGTTTTGCTGGCAGAGCTGGCAAAATACTATCAGGCAGTTTGCTTTACTCTCAACGGCTCCTTCCAGTATAATATTGCTAAGCCTTAAAACCGCGTCCTTATGGGTAAGGGAGAGGATGGCGCCGCAGCATTCAGTCTTAAACTGAAAATCCCTGCATCTGACATCCACTTCTTCCAGTATCTCTTCCATGGAAGTGGGATTTTCTATGTCATCAAACCTCATGGCGCTGTCAGGCCTGAGAAGGGCGCATCCATAGTAACATACGGGATCGATCCTGCTTAAGAGGTCCTGGCTTGCGGGAGAGCTGCTTCTGCCTGACTTAAGCTCATTATATTTTTCCCCGATCTTATCTTTTTTAAGGTATAAAAACTCCATAACAGAATATACCTTAAAGTCTAATTCATCTTCCGCGGTAAAACCCATATCCTTAAGGCCTGCAATAATAGCTTCCCTGGTCTCTTCTTCTTTTTTATTTTTCAGCCTGCTGCTGCTGTTTAAATAATAGGCTGCTTTGTGGAGTTTGTTATAACATGAAACACAGGGCGCCAATATATCGGTAAAGCCCATTTTTTTTGCCAGAAACAGATTTCTTGCCGAGAGGATAAGGACCAGCTCGCTGCTGACATTCTGCGCCGGCGTGGTCCCGCAGCAGTTCCAGTCATCGATCTCAACATGATCTATGTCAAGGACATCCAGCAGCTTCTTCAGCGAGACATTGAAATCAATAGCAGTTGAATCAAGTGAACACCCCGGATAGTATGCGATCTTATTTAATGGATTTTTGCTTATATTTTCTACCATTATAATCTCTTTACTTAAGGTATTTATTCACCGCTTTTGAAATACCTTTTCTTTGTTTTACAAAGTCTGGCAGGATCTTGATCTTTC
>CAZDXU010000042.1:0-9119 GCA_964509585.1 uncultured Actinomycetota bacterium
TACGGCAACTTTGCCAATATCATGAAGTGTGGAGAGCAGGACAAGTTCGTCCAGCTTGTTCTGGGGCAGGTTTATTGATTTTCCCAGCCTCACTATCAAGCCTTTAAGCCTTTCCGCATGTTCCTTTGTCTCATGGCTCTTTTCCCACAGCATCCTTTCCAGGGATGCCAGTATGGAATTGTAAACGCTTTTCCGCTCAAAAAGCTTATTAGTGTACATATTGTCTTCAGCTTCTTTTATCACTTCCCGGTAATCCTGGCTGCTGTCAGCGCGGGTGGCTATTCCGATCGATATATTAAGGGGGATCTTCTGGTCCCTGGTATTGGTGCATATATTCCTTATTTTATATACCACATCCTCAACTTCGGCGGCAGTTGACCGGGGTAAAAGAATGAAGAACTCATCTCCTCCCCACCTGGCTGCTATATCCTCTTTCCTGGCGCAGTACTTCAATATCCTGGCCACCCTTTTAAGGAGTTCATCTCCCTCCCTGTATCCGAAAGCATCATTTACCAGCTTCAGCCCATTCAGGTCGCAGATTATAAAATTCAGGGGAAGACTTCTTTCCCGGTATACATTTCCCAGGACTTTCTCAAGATAGGTACGATTGTAAAGTTCTGTCAGGCTATCATGGAATTTAAGATATTTTATCTTTTTTTCTGCTCTCCTCAATTCACTGATGTCATGAAAAATATCCATGCGCAGACTGCTGCCATTGTAGGTTATCTTATCAGCTGAAGTCTCCAGATAGACTCTGCTGCCGGTACTTTTGGTCCCTATTATCTCGACAGGCTGGACATCTTCTTCCTCGATCCTGTGGGTAAATCTCTGCCGATGGTCTTCCGATATGAATTCAAGTATATTTTTCCCCGGGAGACTCCCGTTTCCCGTATTGAATATCTCTGCAAAAGCCCTGTTTGCCCTGACAATAGTCCCATTATCATGTATGGCTATTCCGTCAAAGGATGATTCCATAAAAGATTCTATTTTCTCATCAGGACCATTGAACTTTTCCTCCAGCTGCTTCTGCCGGGTAATGTCCCTGATGACTATCTTAAAACCTGCAATATCCAGTTCCCTATTCACAAGGGGACCAAAAAATACCTCGCCGTACTTACGGGTCCCGTCTTTGCGTTCATGCATTATCTGGAAAGGTTCGGACTCCCGGCCGGCCAGAATATCCCTGAAAACAGAGGCATACCTCTGCATGTCTTTAGTGCTTATCGATACTCTCCTGGTAAAATATTTTCCCAGAAGATCCTGTCTTTTATATCCTGAAAATTCAAGAAGCGCATCATTGCAGGAAGTGATTATCCCTTTTTTATTGATAGTGATTATTCCTACGGAATTGGTCCTTAAAAGGCTTTCGCTGCTGTCTATTATGTGCCGTGGGGGTTTTTCTCCGCTATCTGAAGAACTATTATTCTCCAGACTCTGTATCTTTCTGTGCTGCTCTACAAGCTTTCTTATCAGTTGGGTCTTTGTGATCTTGTCTATATTCATTTCCGGACAATGCTTATTATTCTTTAAAAGATCTTTCTTCCAGGTCTATTTTCCCATTATCTACCTTCTTTAGGAATGTCTTGAGCTCTTCCACCACTAACTTTTTTATCTTTGTCCTGAACTCTTCATATTCTATTTGAAGATAATTGATATCTTCTTCCAATTCCTGTTTTTTATTAATAAGCTTTTCGCATTCATCCTGGAGCTTTTTGAGTCTGAGCCCTGCTTCACCGGTTTTCATTATATCTTCATCATCCTGACCCATGATGTCTTCGGAAAAAACTTCCTCCAGGCCTGCCTCCAGGGAACCGTTATCAGCATCATCTTCATATTCCCCGGTCCCATCCAGAAAACTGTCGATACTCTCTCCGCTGATCCTCAAAGCCCTGCCTACTTTTAAAACCGGTATCTCCTTATTTTCTATGTGTTTCATAAGCTCCCCCTCGCTGATGCCCAGCATGCCTGAAGCTTCCTGTATAGTATAGAATTTTTTTTCCTCAACCATCTTTTCCTTATATTGCTGCTTTTGACCAATAATCCGGAGGTCCGGGTCTTTCCGGTTCCGGCATTATAATTACTACAAAATTCAAAAATAATTATAGCATATTAATCTTACAATAAATACTTCGAGGTCCAGGATTTATTAGGGTTTTCTTATATTTTTGTTGTAAAAGACCTAGACATATACACAAAGTATTTCCCCTACGTAAAAACCAGTATGAGCCCGGTTATAAAAAATACTGCAAACAGGCTGGCCCCCGCAATCACCCTGGAGCGGCCAAGGACTGCACCCTGTTTCCTGGCACTGACCGTAGTATATAGAAGGAAAATAAGCGGTATCAGGCTTAACAATACCAGTATTAGGCCGATAAGGTTTTTAAGGCTAAAATGGAATAAATCTTTACTGGTCAAAAAACTGATATCTATGACCTTTGCATATACTCCATCTACAATAATTGATACAGCCCCCGTATGGACGCCTTCTTCCAGGTTATCAAGAAGACCTATAGTCATATTAATATCCTGCTCTTTACCCGCCTGGACAATAGCCTGGTCCAGGACCACCTTCTCTAAAGGACTGTTTGGCATATCGGGGATGCCGGCTTCCACAGAAACTGGCGAATCAAGGATTGATTTTATCCTTATGATTCCATTGACCGAATCGGGAACTGTGTCTGCCTCATTGATGGAAACCAGTTCTATATCAACATATTTACCGATCTCTGCAGAAACAGACCGAATAATGTCATAACCCTCAATACTCTCATAACCAGCTTCCACTTCAATACTATATATACCCATTGCAGACAGGCCTTCCACGCTATGGCTGTAGACCCCGTCTCCAGACATATCGTCCGAATTAAGTGGATTGCCATTGTCCAGAAGTTCTCCCTTTATCTCCTCCCCTGAAGGGCCGGTTATGGTATAACGGAATACACCATGTGAATAATCTTCAAGATTGGCATGTATGACTGCCGGGGTACCGGATATTATATTATTTTCTATTGTGAGGTAAAGGATTTTTTTCACCGGCTGGTAGTCCGTGACTGTAAAAACTTTTTTCTTAAGGGAGCTGGCTCCGGTTGGTATATGGTCGACATAAAACTCAATAGTATATTCACCGGGGGATCCCACTCCATCAAACCCATAACTGAATATGCCGTCACCAGCAGCCCTGTCCATGCCTTTTCCATTATCAAGCAGCGCCATTCCTTCATATTCCCTGCCCCCGGGATCCCTTATGCTGCACCTGATATCAAAATCAGCATACAGGGCATCTTCACCTTTGGTATCAGCGTTTAAGATCTGGATCATAACCGGTATTTCCGAATCATCAAAATACACGGCATCTAAGGGATCAATAAGTTCTATATCTGCCAGGTCCAGCGCCAGGACCAGGTCTCCCTCTATGCTGTATTTCCAGCTTCCTGATCCAGGTTTGCCTATGACCTTTATATTATAAGCCTTACTTTCAATATCCTCTAATGCCTGACCCGTCCCGGGAGGGGGCGGCTGAAGGGTAATGGAAGGAACATCTGTATATCCATTGGCAACAGATATGACTGCAGCTTTCCTGATATAATCAGCCAGCTCCAGTGAACCTTCAAAAGTCCCCTGTTCTTTTTGAGCCTTGACCGAAATAAATACATTTGTTACATATTTAAATATGTCCAGGTAAACATTCCTGACATCAGCAGCATTCTGGGAGACCCACATCCTGGAACCGGTTATGTTTGAGATCTCTTCCAGTATGCTGGTATTTGCTTCCGGGGTAAAGGCAATGGGAAAGATCCTGATCCCTTCATCGGCATATTCATAACACAGTTCATACAATTCCTGCTTATATTCCTCCAGGTATTCATAAAGCTTTTCTTCCCTGTCTATCCCGGCCCCGGGCGGTTCTTCCTGTCCTTCCTGGCTCTCATCACCATCCACTCCTTCGGAAATACCCCGTGAGGGCGGTTCCGGTTTAATGTCGCTGCCGGAACTGCCGTCGGTGATATGGTCAGGAATAGGAATATCGTCAATACCCAGGTCGCCATCTGTAAGCAGGATGACTACTGCGTTGTTTTTCTTTACCCTCCCGTCAAGCATCAACTTTATTTCTTTCAGGGCTTTCTTCATGTCAGTATACTGCTGATCACTTTTAATGCTGCGTGCAGCTTCCAGTATGCCCTGCTTGTTCATGGCTACATTGGTAGGCTCAATATATATATTTGTCAATTCCCCAAAACCGGCTACGGATATCCTGTTATTTTCGGTCAGTATCTGGTTTAGCTCGATAAAAAGACTGGCAGCATCCACCCTGAGCCGGCCGGGATCATTTTTTTTCATACTGCCTGATTCATCTATTAAAAGCACCAGATCCACCGGGACATCCCTGGATATAAATCCCGCATCATCTGACAGGATCAAATCAGGTCTTATTAAAAATGATGAGATAAGAAAGATCAAAAATAATAAGATCAAGGACCTGCATGCTATTATATTCTTCATATATTCTTTCCCTTTTAGACCATTAAGATATGTGAATAATCCATGGCTTATATCCTATCACCAGCCAGGTTAATTTCAATTGTTTTGACAAAAATTATTACCGGTCAAGGACTTACTGTCTTATGCGGTATTTAATAAAAATTTAAAAAATTTTTAACTTTTTTTTAAAATTTCCTTGACATGATTTCCAGTTTCTGATATCTTTATAATTACTTTAGAACCGAAGGCAACGCCAGGGATTAGATTGAACTTTAAGTTCGAAAGGACTTAAAAATTAGGTAAAATTTTTGGAAGTCCCTTAGAAAAGTTCTGAAGTCGGACTCCAAGTAGTTGAGTAGCCTAAAGTGCAAGCAATGGTAAAAGATTACTTGGAGTTTTTTATTGCATTATAATTGCTCTTCCAGGTTATAAATATATCTGACATTTATGGATCCTTTTCCCCTTTACTGTATTGACATCTCCTGACAGGATCTGTTTCGTCTCCGTGTGGATATCAGGCTGCATATCCGGGTTTATCTTTTTGGCTGGGGTTTCTTTAACTGGTTGTCCTGTATTATAATCTTTTTCATATTATACAAATAAAAATATGGGAAGGAGCACCATTTGCCTGCAGTTGTAACTCATAGTTTTTTCGCAGACGAAGTCCTGGACCGTATTGGATCAAGCAGGCTGAAAAATGAGATCCGGGTACGGCGCAATCTTTTCCGGCTGGGTGCCCAGGGACCGGACCTGTTTTTCTATTATAAGGCAGCTCCCTGGATACCTTATGACGGGATAGAAAAACTGGGCAATATTATACATGAAGAAAAAGTGGACAGCTTCTATTCCAAAAGCTTCCAATACCTTAAAGGTATGGAGGATAAGAAAGGTTTTTTTGACCTGGCAGCCTATATAGCCGGATATCTCTGTCATTTTTCCCTGGACCGGACTGCCCACCCATTTATCCACTACACTTCCGGCATAGACAACTTCCGCAATCGGATCTCCTGGAAATACCATATCTACCACCGGGTGCTGGAAAGTGCCCTCGATTATCTTATACTGGAGAAAAACGGCATTGATCCCCGGAGGTTTAAAAGCTACGAGATGATAATGGTGGACCCTTGCAGAATAAAACCTGTTCTTGAGTATTATGAACATACCCTGCCGGCAGTCTACGGCATCCATATTAAAAGGGCCCAGACAAAAGAAGTAATAAAAGGCATATACAGAGTCTTGAGATATCTTTATGACCCCAGGGGAATAAAATATTATTCCTACCGGATGCTGGAACTCTTTATGGGGAAACCTGGAGGAATAACCTCATCCATGATGCCCCGGTCAATAGACAGGAAGCTTGACTACCTGAACCTGTCGCGCAGCACCTGGCTCCACCCTTGCAGCAGGAAAATAAGATCAAGAGAGTCCTTCTGGGAAATATATGAAAGAGCTTTGGTAGAAGCTGTGGAGCTTACCGGTTTGTTTGCCCTTTTTGTCGATTCCGGAAAATACCCGTCGAAGCTCATCTCCATGATAGGCAATATATCCTATTCCTCAGGCATGGAATGCAGCAGCCCGGAAAAACTTATTTATTTCGATTCTATTTTTGAAAAAAGAAACCAGCCCTCATGATCCCTGGATAGACATTATCATAATGGGGCATTTCATATCTGATATATATGAATTTTTAATCCTATAATATAAAATAGTGCGTACATGAAATAGACGAGGAAGGCATATATGAAGTCAGGGATTACTGCTGTTTTTTTTATACTTATTGTTACAGCCGTTATACTATCTCTGCCAGGATGCTCTGGTGATTCCAGAGACCAGGAATATATTGATTTTGCCCATACCGTTTCCGAAGAATACCTTGTCTCCATAAATGAAAAAGATTACCAGGCTTTTTCCAGGCACCTGGGAAAAGAGATGATGGATGAGCTGCCTGAAGACAGCTTCCTGGAATTTGCCGACCAGTTAGAAGGTGTCCTGGGGAAATATATAGAGGGGTCCCGGGAATTTTCCGGTTTGGAAAAACAGTCGGGTTTTATCAGCGTCATATATAATACTGAATATACCGACGAACCGGGGGTGGTCATCTTTACCCTGGTGCTGCAGAAAGTAGAAGGCGAGATAAAGATATCAGGGTCCTGGTTCAACTCGCCAAAGCTGCGTGGCGAGTGATTCATATGCTGGAATCTATTGAAGGCCTTCCCCCTGAGACAGTAGACAGAATGATCACGGAAAACCTTTTTGAACAGATAAGGTATTACCGGAAGTCTCCGGACAGCATCCTGTTTGATGATGAAAGTATATTAAAATTCAAGACTGCCATACCTCTGCCATTCTTTAACTGTGTCCTTCATTATAATCTGGATAAAAGTTCCCTGGTAAGCCAGATCAGGAAATTCAGGGAATACGGCTGCAAGAAGAAAACATCACTTTTATGGCTAAAGGGACCTTTCTCGGTTCCAGAAGATATCGAGAACGTCCTGTCCATCGAAGGTTTTGTATATGACGATCACATGTGGGGGATGGCAGTGGATATCGACAGACTGCGCAGCAGCAGCAGGAAGGAAATCCCCGGATTCAGGATAGAAACAGTAAAAGATCCCGGACAGCTATCCCATTGGGTCTATGCATGTCTTAAGGGATTTAATGAAAACGGGACCAGTTTTCAGAAGATACATGATTTTGAAGAGTCACTGGGACTGGGAATGGATCTTCCCTGGATAAGGTTTATCGGCATGATAGATGAACTGCCTGTTGCTTCCTCGGCGGTTTTTATGGGTTCAAAGGCAGCCGGTCTTGATAATGTGGCAACTGTCCCCCAATGGCGTAAAAGGGGTATTGGAGCCCTCATGGTAAGATATGCGCTGATGTTTTCAAGATCCCGGGGATACAGGGTGGGAGTACTGCAGGCTTCCGATATGGGGCTCAGCCTTTACCGTCTCCTGGGTTTCCGCACATTTGCGGAAACAAAAGAATTCATATGGAAGTTCCATAAACAGGCTGGCAAAGGATAAAGCTTTTTTATAGCTCTATCCTTTGTTAATTCAAAGTTATTTAGCCTGCTTTTTCTTTTCCAGGTCCGACAGCCTTTTCTGTATATCTTCCAGCTGCTGTTTAAGGTAGTCTGCCTGCTCCGCCAGCATCTCTTTTTCTTCAGCGGGTTCTACCTCTCCGGGATACGGGACTGCTCCCGTACCCCCGGCCGGAAAACCCATATCATATCTTGCCCATCCTGGCTGGCCGGTTGCATAATACCAGTTCCTGTGCATCATGCCCCGTCCTCTTCCGCCAAAAGCTCCCCTGCCGGGAAACCTTCCTGCCGGGTTTAAATACCCTGGCGCAGCATATCCGGCACAGTAGCCGGCAGCCCTTCCTGTCATGGGACCCTGTCCGGCAGGTCCTGTCCTATCTCCTCCTGGCATAATTTCCTCCTTCTTATATAAATGAACTATGGTTCAGTAACAATTGTAATGAACCATAGTTCATATGTCAAGAAGATATTTCCTATATTCTTTTTCAGTCTCCTATTACCTGTACAAAGACCTTCCTGGACCTGGGCCTGTTATCATGATCGATCACCACTATCTGCTGCCATTCCCCCAGTACTATTTTCCCCCTGCTTAAGGGTACCGTTATGCCGGGTCCCATAAATGTAGCCCTTATATGGGAAAACCCATTATCATCGCCCCAGGTCTTTGAATGCCTTGTGATTTTATCACTGGCCACAAACTCCTCCAGCTGATCCCTTATATCCTCTACCAGCGCCGGCTCATATTCCATTGTGGTTACAGATGCCGTGGAGCCTATAACAGAGACATTGACCAATCCATCTTTTATGCCGGATTCCGCGGCCACTCCTTCCACCGCATTGGTTATATTCCTGATATCCGAAAATCCTTCGGTCTCGATATTTATCTCCCTGCCAAAAACCACCAGACCTCCTTTTATATCGATAATATTATTTTATGCCGTGTTCTATCTTGTACCGGGCCCAGTTCTGTTTGAGCCATAAAAATTCTTCAAAATCATCCAGCCTCTTCATAAAAGGATTTTCATCCAGTTCTTCACCGATGGTGGAATACGGCCTTACGCCGTAATCATGACCCGGCCACACCCGGATACCGGAATCCATTTCCGCCAGTTTTCTCAGGCTGTCAAATTCTTCAGCTGCTTCCTCCCTGCTGTAAGTACCGCCCACCTTGCCTACGAACAGGGTATCCCCGGTCAAAAGGTTATTCTGGGACTTTATGCAGATTGAATCCGGGGTATGCCCGGGAGTCCGTGTTATTTCCAGCACCAGGTCTTCTGGTGAGATAATATCTCCATCTTCCGGAATAACTGCATTTCCGGCATTGATAAAAGTCACCGGCCTTTTTTCATACCCCCCTGAGAAAAAATCATTTCCCCCGGCATGGTCATAATGGGAATGGCTATTTATGACATACTTGATCCTTATATTATCGCCCACAGACTGCATGACTTTTTCCACATCCGGAGATGGGTCCACCAGGACGCCATCGCTTGTCTTTTCGGAAGCTATAAGATAGGCAAAATTCCTGTCTCCCCCGGAATTTATCTGTTTGAATATCATGTTTTTCCTTTTTACAACATTCTATTAAAAATAAAAT